>CAMKSY010000020.1 GCA_946415545.1 uncultured Pelosinus sp.
TCTCAGAACCATACCAATCGTACCTTGGTGATAATTTTATTGTCAGTACAACCAGCCCGATTAAAGATCAAAATGGAAAAATTCTTGGTGTTATGGGGATCGATGTCAGCTTAGAGCATTTTTCCCGGATGGTCGAGGAGAGTAATAAAAGTAATTCAGGCTATCAATTTATATTTACCAAAGATGGGACTATTTTGGCTCATCCTGATCAAAATCTTCATTTTCAAAATATTTCTCTCTTAGCAATGGAAGAGGCAAATAGCCAGCAAGAGAATAGTAGTAAAATGAGCTTTAGTGATTACTATAAATTGCTGCACGAGCCAGAAGGCTTTCTGGAGACGACGATCGATGGAGCAAAAGTATTTATCAACTTTCAAACTTCTTCCGCTACAGGATGGAAAATAGCTACTGTGATAGACGAGTCGGTACTCATTGCTAAGAATCGGCATGTAGCACTTGTCACAGGTGTATTTATTTTACTCTTGCTGCTTTTTACTTTTGGAGGAACTTTTTTCATAACCTTATATCTGAGCCAGCCTTTAGAAAAAGTGGTCCATCATTTAGAAACGATAGGGAATGGAAACTTTGCACTGCGTATTTCAGATACGCTGCTAAAGCAAAAGGATGAAATTGGGAAAGTGGCGCAAGCAATAGACAGCATGCAGCAAAGCCGCTGCCAAGCAGAGATGCAATTAACTACCAGTAATGAGGAATTGACAAGCCTATATGAGCAGTTGGCCAGCACTGAGGAAGAACTTCGTGCTCAATTTGATGAGCTCTGGGATAAACAAAATACAATAGAAAGAAGTGAGGAGCGTTTTCGGTTAGCAACAGAAGGAGCTAATGATGCCATATGGGACTGGAATATTCAAAGTGGAGAAATGGTAATATCAAAACGCTGGCTGAAGAAATTGGGGTGGTCTGAACAAGAGGAGGAAAACTTTTTATCATCCTGGTGGAAAAGCATTCATCCGGAAGACAAGTTCCAAACTCGTGAAAGTTTAAAAGATCATTTAAAAGGCGAAACAGAGGAATATTTATGGGAGTATCGTGTAAGAGGGCAAGCCGGTAAATATTTATGGGTATTAACTCGGGGCAAAGCATTATTTAATGAACAAGGGGTTGCAATACGCATGGCTGGGTCCTATACGGACATCACGGAACATAAGATGCGTGAGCTGCAAATCCAGCATATGGCATATTATGATTCTTTGACAAATCTACCTAACAGAGCATCCATTGCTGAGCATCTATCTGCTGAGCTAGAGAAGAAGGAAGCGAAAGGTGCTATTTTATTTATTGATTTAGATAATTTTAAGCTTGTCAACGATTCCTTTGGTTATGAAAATGGTGATCGCCTACTCGTTCAAGTCGCAACGAGGCTAAAGCAAATTGCCCAAAAACATTTTGTTGCTCGTCTTGGCGGTGATGAGTTTATTATGATGGTGAAAGGCATCGTGGATGCTGCTACTATTGAGAACTTAGCTCAACATATTACTATGGCAATTGATCAACCTTTTGGCGGAGATAAAAACTATTTTATGGTCACTTCCAGTATCGGCATTGCCTTGTATCCTAAAGATGGCAAAAAACCGGATCAGATTATGCGGAGTGCGGATTTAGCGCTCCATCAGGCAAAGAGAGACGGGAAACGATGTTATGCATGGTTCCAGGAAAAACTGGAGCATGAGATGTTAGAGAAGCTGCGTATTGAGCAGGGACTGCGGGCGGCCATAGAAAAAGAAGAATTTGTACTTCATTATCAGCCTATCATAGACTTACACACTGGTGAAACTGTTGGTTTGGAGTCCTTGATTCGGTGGAACAGACCAGAGCATGGTTTGGCTTCTCCTGATGTCTTTATGTCAGTTGCGGAAGAAAGCGGATTGATTATTCATATGGGTAAATGGGTTCTAAAGACAGCCTGTTTATTTGGTAAGGAACTGCAAGATCATGGGCGGGATATTTCGATCGCCGTAAATGTGTCTGTTAAAGAACTTTTGCAGCCAGATTTTGTAGAGCAGGTTGCAAAGGTTCTGGATGATACTGGATTTCCTAGCTCTTATCTGGAATTAGAAATTGTTGAAACATTACTGATTCAAAAATTCGAAGTAGCACTTCCTAAGCTTCACCATTTGCGAGCGATGGGAGTACAAATTTCACTTGATGATTTTGGGACAGGATATAGTTCACTCAGTTATCTCAAAGAGCTGCCAATTGACACAGTAAAGATTGATCGAACTTTCGTGATTGACGCCATGAAGAAAAGTGCACATGCAGCGATTATTGAAACCATCATAGAATTGTCTCACCGGCTGCAGTTAAAAGTTGTAGCGGAAGGAGTAGAAACGGAAGGACAGCGTTTCTTCCTGCGCAAAAAAAAGTGTGATAAAATCCAGGGTTATCTGATTAGTAAACCATTGGAAAAAGAGGGAATATGGCAGTACCTTCAAAATTGACGAGTGACTTTCTTTTGCGATATACTAATTTTCGGTACATTTAAAAGATAGAGATTTATACTTGTAAAGGAGAAAGTAATGAAATATTTCGTGCCCAAAGTGGCGGCTGTTCATGATATGTCCTGTTTTGGCCGCTGTTCTTTAACTGTCATTATGCCCGTATTATCAGCAATGGCAATTCAAGTCTGTCCCCTTCCGACAGCTGTCTTAAGCACTCACTTAGGTGGTTTTAAAGACTTAGCCTTTTGCGATTTTACAAACCATATGCCGAATTTTTTTCATCACTGGAAAAAAGAAGGAATTACTTTTCATTGTATTTATAGTGGTTTTTTAGCTTCAGAGGAACAAATTGATGTAGTACAGCAATTTATTGATGAATCTTCTTCCAGCCATCCCTTGGTAGTTGTAGACCCAGTCATGGGAGATGAAGGGAAGTTATATTCTATTTATACGCCTCATATGCAAGAGCGAATGAAGGATTTAGTTCGAAAAGCAGATGTTATTACACCCAATTATACCGAGGCTTGCTTTTTATTGGGGGAGAGTTACCAGAATACAATCTATGACACCAAGGAAATGAAGAAATGGCTTATGGATTTAGCACGCTTTGGTCCATCCAAAGTGGTGATCACAGGAATTCCCTTTGTGAATGAGAAAATTCTAACCATAGGATATGACAAAATGCAAAATACCTTCTGGGAGGTTTACAGCGATCACATACCAGTGAAATATCCTGGAACAGGAGATATTTTTGCAAGTGTGCTGGTGGGGTCTTTGCTGCAGGAGGACAGTTTGTCAGCAGCTATGGAACGGGCAGCCGAATTTGTCAGGATCTCCATTCAAACGACCTTTGCTGCTCAGACTCCCTCACGGGAAGGTGTATTGGTAGAAAAGGTGCTGCCTTGGCTTTGCCGAGATACCAGCCAAGAATAAAGAGGAAATAGGGAGGTTGGGCTAATGAATCGTAAACGTAAATTGGATGTAAGAGATATCGTATTTATCGGTGTACTCTCCTCAATGTGTACGATTGCTACAACCATTAAAATACCTTTTGGTGTTGGAGCAATGGTACATTTAGGATCGGCATTTTTATATACAATGGGTATTATTTTTGGTGGTGTGTATGCAGGATTGGCTGGAGCCATTGGATCGGGTTTTTATGATCTTTTGATGGGCTTTTCTCCTTATACATTATGGTCTTTTGTTATTAAAGGAATTGCAGGCTTGATTGTTGGTGTGGTTGCTAAAGGATTATGGCCAGAGGTCACGCCAAGTTCTCAGCTCGCAGGCAGAAAGCTGTTGGTACGGGCTTTCTTTGCCTGTATCCTAGCTGCTCTTTGGACCTTATGCGGATATATTCTAGCCTGGTGGTATGTTACGGGGAGCTTTGCTGCTGCATTGGGGAATATACCAAGTTCTTTGATGACATCTGGTGCAGGACTAATCGTGGCACTTATTTTAGGACCTAAATTACGTAAGCTATTAAGACGTTAATCGCCAGCCAAATTATTACAGCATTGATACAAAATTAAGCAGCAAGATTCGCTGAGGATATTGAAGATCCGGCGAGTCTTGCTGTTTTTAGGTGGTATTGAATTTTAGAGGGTAGGCTGCAAAGTTTTGTGAACTGCTTTTTTCCCTAGCCACCATCGCAGCAGGGGAATTCCAATCATCAGCATGGATAATAAGCGGAATAATTGGTAGGCAACAACTAGTGAAACATCAGCATGAACTGTCATAGCTGTGAGTCCCATCTCTGTTATGCCGCCGGGAGCAGTACTGATAAAAGCGGTTAGAAAAGGAATTCCATAGAGCTTCACCAGTATATAATCAATCCCTAATGATCCTGCAATGACAAAAATGACTCCTCCAAAGCTATAGGAGACAATGGATTTCCAATTTGTTAATCCATCGAAAGTGATATCGGCTCCCATGCGTATCCCAATGAATATCTGTGCTAATGCTGTAAGGTATTGAGGCAGATGAGGAGCATTGTAGCCTTGAATGATAAGGACAATGGTTCCAATAACAGGTCCCATAAGATAAGGAGTTGGAATTTTGACGACTCTGGCTAGGAAAGCCGAAATCGTGCATACAATTCCAAAGGGCAAAAATTGTTCGAATTGCAAAGAGGCAGCAGATGCAAAAAGCGGCAGAGGGGTAGAATTGTTTGAAAGACCATAAATTGCCAGCATTGGTACAAGAAATACAACTGTTAGTACCCTGGTTATTTGCATTAGAGTAACGACAGCAACATCGGCACCATCAATTTCTTCACAAATGACAGCCATTTGGGAAAGACCGCCGGGGATACTGCCAACCAAGCCATTGACCATCCCTACACCTGTAAAACGGCAAGCAAACCATCCTGCCAAAAGGCTCAGTGTCATCGTAGTAAAGGTTGCTAGCAGCATGCCGGGGAGCTGGTCTAAAATCTGTTGACCGACTTGAAGAGTAAAAGGACTGCCCATAGCATAACCAAGAAAAATTAGACCCGTATTTCGTATGGATTTTGGCCAATAGATGGGTTTCTTTCTGATTGTCTTCCAAAGTAAGGTGGTCACCAAAGGGCCGATAGTCCAAGGAAGAGGAATATGAGCACTAAAAAAGATGATTCCTCCTATACAAGATAAGAAGAAAATTACAATATTATTTTTCATGTTTCGCCTTTCCAATCAATTTCATTGTAACGATTCAGCGGAATCGTTACAAAAAAGTAATATAAATATAAAATACCATGAGATAGTTGCGTGGTCAACTATCTCATGGTATTTTATATTGTATTTTTTCCAGTGTTACTTTTATGACTGTTTTTTGAATATACTAGTACCTTGTCAGCTTTAAAACGGTAGGAGAAACGATTGAGCATGGGCTGACAAGTACTAGGGTTAAATCTTTTGCCAAAGAGTGGCTAAATTATCAGTATTATATTTTTGTACGGATTTTTCTTTCAGTGCGGCAAGGGTATCAGCGTTATAGTGAAGGGGTTGATCAGACAAAGATCCAGATTCCGTTAGTTTCCAGCCGCTTGAGGTTTGCGATAGTGTAAAGGTCATAGCAGCTAAGTCCGTATTGCCATGAAGGGTCATCCCATTTATAAGTTCTCGGGTATAATAACAAGATCCGGTAATAGAAGTAGAATCGGCATCGGAAATATCAACATATACAAGGGTAAAATGATCGTATTTCCCTACCCAATGGTCAAACTGCTCTTTTGTAAGCTGTCTGGACACAATATCGATTTCCTGCAGTTTGTCTAAGTCTCTTGTATTAAACGAATCCAATCTTTTTAGTAATAGGTGAATCGCTTTGCGCTCTTCTGGGGCAATGGATGATGTAATTTGCGCTGCGTTAGAGAGTTCTACAATTTTGCCCCATTGGAAGGTGCTCATGGTATTTGCCTTCAGCTTGGCGTCAAATTGAATGATGAGTCCTTCTTTTTTAAATTTACGCGGCAAATTGGTTGGCTGATATTTCACCCCATCGTCTCCGATTATTCCGTAGAATCCTTGAATCGTAGTAGGAGAGGTTACTTGACCAGTCATATGAAAGGAGGTATTGATCTGGGTCGTATCTGCTGCCACAGCTAAGACCGTGGGAGAAAATACAGTGAGCAGCAGAATGGAAAATAAACATAGACATTTTTTCATAATTGTATTCATAAAGCACTCCTATGATTTTTAATTTTACTATTATCTCGGTGTAAGAGCATCATCGGGAACTCTTTTATACGGCAATTTTCCAATGATCTCATCCATTGCTTTCCCGACAGAGTTGTAAAGGTTTGTGTCAACTCTCATTGGTTCTAAGCCAGAACTAGAAGCTTTAAGAGACAAATATATATCGTCCTTGACCGTATATGTATAACACTTTATCAACACTCTGGTATCCAAATAGGTATCATCATTATTAGAATAAAAACTCCAGAAGGAAGGGGTCACAATGGCTGACTGGGCATTGACCAGTTCAATACCAATCACGATATCTGCAGAAAGATCGTTTGCCAGCTGTTCTATGGAAGCTTTATCTTTTAGCCTTGTTAGGGCTTCTTTTTGTACTGGAATGATCTCATAAAAGGGAAATTTGAATTTGTCTTTAACTTTTGTTTGTATCAATTTTAAAATTTCTTCATCTTGGCAGTTTGCAGTATTGACTACAGGTACCACAGCAACATGATATGTATTATAAGCGAAAGCAGGTAAAGGGGTTAAAACAATATAAAGCTGCAAAAAAGCAATTAGAATCAAAAATTTCTTAAAACGAGCCATAATCTCACCTCATATAATTTTCTTTCCTAAATATAGGATATCATAAAGTACAAGTAGAAAGAAGACTTAATTCCGATTTGAAAGATACGTTGAATCGTTCATCGTTATATGATGTTTTCTTTTTATCTTATGATTGAAAACATAATAGGATTGCAAAGCATATAATACATAACCAGGGACGTTTAAAAAGAGGGAGGAATTGAGGATGGAGTGGGTCAGCTTTGTAATGGATCATTCTGGTATTACTATTATTTTTTTACTATTATGTTTGCTCTGTTTTAATTTTGGCAGCTTTATCTTTCTGCTATTGATTCTGGCAGCACTTTATTTTGGAGGATCATGGCTGTTAGGATGTATATAAAAGGCGCATCCTCATTGCAGAGTAAAAACAAGTGTTGCTAGTGCAATGAGGTGGGGATACAATGGTGGAGGAAGGAAGCAACATCACTCTGTCATTGCGAGCATCGGGAAGCAATCTCCTGTCTGTTGGGCTTCACGTTGCTTGCAATGACCAAAGGACGCGAAATATCCGTATTGAGGCTGAATACAAATTAGAAAAGATGATAGCTATTGATAAGAGGGGGAGGGAAAGTATGCTGAGAATGAGTGATGCAGCGAAGGAGTATATACTTGCGAAAAAGAAGCCTGTGTATGTGATCCAAAACGGCCCAACCGGATTATGTTGTGGCAGTGTTGATTTTGGACCTTCTGTATATTTGGGAAATCCACCTATGGAACAAGAGTATACTATAAATGATATTGATGGAATTGTTGTATATCTACCTCAAGATTTTTATACCAATGTTCCTCTTACTATTGAGGTAAGGAGCTTCTTTACAATAAAAAGTTTATATATTGAAGGATGGAAAGTAATCTGATCCCTGTAAGTCCAGTTTCTTTTGCGGATACATAATGAAGGAATTTCGCTAGATGAGTAGAAATCAAGGGTGAGAAAAAAGATGGCTAAAGGAGTGAGCAGCTGGTGAATTTTTTGATAACCGGAGGGACTGGCTTTGTAGGCCGAGCCGTTGTTAGACGCTTAGTATCCCGGGGAAATACATTTCAGATCGTCTCTCGCGACAGTAAGAATCACCCCGTAGAATCTGTGGTGCAATTGCCTGAGCCAGGAAAATTATTTACCTCTGCTACCATTGCCGGGACAAGCTGTATTATCAATCTAGCAGGTGAAAGCATTGCAGGCAGCCGGTGGAATTCTGCTGTTTGTCAAGAGATCCTAAAGAGCAGAGTAAAAGTCACTTCTTGTATTGTTGATAGCATTCTACAGAATCAGAAGTTGGGGCTGCCTTATCCTAAGGTATTAATCAATGCATCAGCGATTGGCTACTATGGTTCTCACCCGAAGCAGCGGTTCACAGAGAGTAGTGGAAATGGTCACGGCTTCTTAGCCGATGTATGCCGAGCCTGGGAAGGGGAGGCTGTAAAAGCGGAAAGTTTGGGAGTGCGTGTCTTGCGTCTACGATTTGGTCATGTACTTGGATTAGATGGCGGCATGCTGCCGAAGGTCACTCTGCCCTTTCGCTTTGGTGTTGGCGGTTATCTTGGAGATGGACAGCAATGGATGTCTTGGATTCATCTTGATGACCTTGTAAGCTTAATTCTACAGGCAGTTGAGTATGAAGAATGGCAGGGGGCTTATAATGCTTGTACTCCCAATGCAGTCACAATGCAGGAATTTATGGAAGTACTGGGTAGAGTGCTGGGCAGCAAAAGTCGTACTCGTATTCCGGCTTTCTTAGCAGCAATGCTTTTCGGCGATATGGCACAAGAGGTACTATTAAAGAGCCAGAGAGTATATCCTAAGCGCTTGCTGCAGCAAGGCTATGTCTTTCAGTATCCTTGTCTTGCCGATGCCTTAGCACATATCTTTAAAAAATAGAACCATAATAATAATCCTGGCATTAAGAAAAATGCCAGGATTATTATTATGGTTCTTATGAATGGAACTCTAGGAGTTCTTTAATTTTGGGTGTACATCGTTTGCCCCCGCAGGGACCAGAGCCTGCACCGCACTCTTTTTGAACTTTCTCTAAGGTATCAGCTCCAGAAGCAATTATCTTCTTTATAGACGCTCTACTAATGGCTTTACAGATACAGACTTTAGTTAGTTTGTCTAATATTTCTTGATTTACATGATCACTCATGACATCACCTCACTTTATCACGAAAATTATATGTTAGATGGCATCCTTTCATGAAAGGATGTTTTCTATTTGTTGACTTGCTTTGAATGAGGAAGGTATAATTGGGGTACATTTTGACTTATAGCGTGTAAAAGATGTACTATAAGCATAGATTGTATAAAAAGGAAATAAACTCCTGCAAGAAACTTTGCGGAATCAGAAAATCTACTTGCAGCAGTTGTATAGGGAAAGGATTGTATAATGAGTAAAGTATTAGTGTTAGCAGAAAAACCTTCTGTTGGTCGAGATTTAGCCAGAGTATTGCGTTGTAATCGAAAAGAAAATGGCTATTTTGAGGGAGAAAAACATATTGTTACCTGGGCATTAGGACATTTAGTAACCTTAGCAGATCCAGAGGTGTATGATGATAAGTATAAATCCTGGAAGCTAGAAGATTTGCCCATGCTGCCCCCACAATTAAAACTGGTTGTCATTAAACAAAGCGGTAAACAGTTCAATACGGTAAAAACACAAATGACGCGCAAAGATGTAAGCGAGATTGTAATTGCCACAGATGCGGGGCGGGAAGGGGAATTAGTTGCCCGCTGGATTATTGAAAAAGCACATGTCAATAAACCCATTAAGCGGCTGTGGATTTCTTCCGTTACGGATAAAGCCATTAAGGAAGGCTTTAGCAAACTGCGGCCCGGCAAAGAATATGAGAGTCTCTATGCTTCTGCCGTTGCCCGGGCGGAGGTGGATTGGCTTGTGGGAATTAATGCGACTCGCGCTCTAACTTGCAAATACAATGCCCAGCTTTCCTGCGGCAGAGTACAAACGCCAACGTTAGCTATTATTGCAGCCAGAGAAGAGGAAATTAAAACCTTTAAGCCAAGAGAATATTATGGAATTTCTGTAACTGGCAGCAATCATTTAAAACTAATCTGGCAGGACAAGAATTCAAAAAATACGCGAACCTTTGATAAAAGTATGTGTGAGGCACTCTTGCATACGGTTAGAAATAAAAATGCCGAAGTGGTGGAAATCGACAAAGCTTATAAAAAGAAATTTTCTCCTCAATTATATGATTTAACAGAACTGCAGCGAGATGGTAACCGTTTATTTGGTTTTTCGCCAAAAGAAACTACCTCTATTATGCAGAGATTGTATGAAAATTATAAGGTGCTAACCTATCCTCGTACGGATTCAAGATATATTTCTACGGATATTGTCGATACCCTCAAGGATCGAGTCAAAGCATGCAGTGTAGGTCCTTATTCTCAAATAGCCTCTGCCATTTTGAAAAAGCCTATTAAAGGAAATTCTTCTTTTGTTGATAATAATAAAGTCTCTGATCATCATGCAATTATCCCAACAGAACAGATGCCAATGCTAAGTTCTATGAGTGATATGGAGAGAAAAATCTATGATTTGGTTGTAAAACGATTTCTAGCAGCCCTATATCCGCCATTTGAGTATGAGCAAATCACTCTAAAAGCTAAAATAGGCAGCGAAGTCTTTATTGCCACGGGTAAAACGATTATTGCCCAAGGATGGAAGGCAATTTATGAACATGCTGGTGAAGAGGATGAGGCAAAAGAAGATGTAGCAGAACAATTATTACCTAAGATCAATCAAGGGGATACGATAACAATTACTAGCGTGAGTCTTACCAAGGGAGAAACCAAACCTCCTGCGCCTTTTAATGAAGGTACCTTGTTATCAGCTATGGAGAATCCTGTTAAGTACATGAGTAATGAAAGTGAAGCCTTGAAAAAAACCATTGGTGAAACAGGCGGTCTCGGCACGGTAGCTACGAGAGCGGATGTGATTGAAAAATTATTTAATAGCTTCTTAATCGAAAAAAATGGCAAAAACATTTTTATTACTGCCAAAGGAAAGCAGCTATTGGCATTGGTTCCTGAAGATCTAAAATCCCCAGCCTTGACAGCTCAATGGGAACAAAAATTAGGCCATATCGCAAAAGGAAGCTTGAATAAAAATATCTTTATTAATGACATGAAGAAATATGCGCAAGTGGTTGTGAGTGAGATCAAAAACAGCGAAGATAAGTTTAGGCATGATAATCTTACTAGAACGAAATGTCCGGAATGTGGAAAGTTCATGCTAGAAGTGAATGGCAAGAAGGGTAAAATGCTTGTTTGTCAGGATCGTGAATGCGGGCATCGTAAGAATCTCTCCATAATAACGAATGCCAGGTGCTCTACTTGTCATAAAAAATTGGAATTACGTGGTGAGGGAGAAGGGCAGATCTTTGTCTGCAGCTGCGGTTTTCGCGAAAAGCTCTCTACTTTCAATGAACGAAAAAAGAAGGAAAGCACCAAAAGTTCAAAGGGAGAAGTTGCTAAATATATGAGAGAGCAAAATAAAGGAAGCGATGGACCGTTTAATTCTGCTATGGCAGAAGCACTGGCAAAATTACAGCTAAAATAGGATTTGAAATGAAAAAGTCAGTAACCTGTGAAGGTGCTGGCTTTTTTTAGTTAGTAAAATCTAAAGAATATGGTTTATAGGACAAAGGAAGTAACGTAAATCTGTCATTGTGAACAGAGTGACAAAAGGGTAGGACGGTTTAATTTCAACAGTTAAATATCCTTTCGAAATATTATTGGCAATATAAACAAGGAAATTCCAAATTAACGGAGAAGTTTACAAAAAGTTACACGTATTGCTATTCGTATCAGATTTCTTGTAAAAAAATGAAAGAGGCGACAAAATGATTCCTAAGTTTGTTTTGAGGTTACTATGAAAATAAAAAAACAATCCATCGGATTTCAGTTTATACTATGGACATTACTAGTTTGTATCGTACCTTTCATTGCTGGCGGACTCTATATAGAGAAGGTCATAACGAAACAGGTACATGAGAATTTCGAATATTACACCTATGAAATATTAAGTAAGATACATAATAAGATTAATGATGGATCGATTAAGCCAGCCTATGAGGCCATATCATTATTAGCGATGGATGATCGTACAGCAGAAGTCATGAACGTTATAGGCAAAGAACAAATTGAAAACTCTGAGATGATTGAATCTAAGATTTATCAATACGTTGCAAATTATTCCAGTGTATTTCCTCGTATGACAGTAATCGGATTTGGAACTGAGCAAGGGGGATACTTCGAGTACCCCAGTTTTTTTACAGAGCCAGGATATGACCCCAGGTCACGAATGTGGTATCAAGAGGCAATGAATCATAACGGCGCAGCTTATCTAACAGACCCTTATTCTATGAAAACGACAGGAGAAATAGTTGTTTCATTTTCACGTACTGTTCAATATAAAGATAAAATACTTGGCGTGGTAGTAGCTGGTTGGAATGTAGAAGAATTAGGAAAAAGGATAGAAGAATTTAAAATTGGAACAAGTGGTTATGTAATTTTATTAAGCCAAAATAATAAAGTCATTGTTTGTTCCAGGCATAATGAATGGTTGATGAAAACTCCGCTAGAAATTGGTGTACCCGAGTTAAGTGATTTGGCAGATGATGGAAAGATATACCATATCAATATTGATGGTAAAAAACAATTAGTATCTGTTAATCGATCACCTATATCAGGTTGGAAGGCTATTGCTGTTATTGATGAAAGTGAGCTGACTGAGAAAGTAAGCCAAATCATGACACCCATTTTTATTACCTGTATTATAATGCTGATATTGATTCTAGGTTCGATATTTTGGATCACTAAAAAATACGTAATCGAGCCAATCAGTAAATTAACTGAGGGTGTTACAGCTATTAGTAATGGAGACTTGGAATATAGGGTACCTTTAGGGAGAAAGAACGAATTTGGTATCTTAGCTGCTGCTTTTAATGAGATGGCTGACAAATTAAAAGCTAATTTTAAGAAAATTCAGCAGCAAAACGAAATGATTTTATGGAATACAATTAGGCAAAAAGAAATAGAGAAACAAATTGCCAGGCTGGATCGCTTAAATATCATCGGAGAGATGGCCGCAGGTATTGCCCATGAAGTACGCAATCCTATGACTACTGTACGAGGCTTTCTGCAAATGCTCGCCAAAAAAGAGCATGATTCGCCTAACTTTTCTTTTTATGGTCTTATGATTGAGGAATTAGATCGGGCCAATAGCATTATAACAGAGTTTCTTTCTCTGGCAAAAAATAAAGCCGTTAATCTCGAATATTCAAATCTGAATCATATTATTGAAGCTATTGTTCCTCTGATTGAGGCCGATGCCAGAATCAGTAATAAGAGTATTGTATTAGAATTAAGTGAGATACCCAAAGTATTGATTGATGAGAAAGAAATTCGCCAAGTAATTCTTAACATGGTGAGGAATGGGTTAGAAGCAATGAATGAGAAAGGAGAAGTCAGAGTAAGAACCTACTGTGAAGAGAACGCAGTAGTGATGGCCATTGCTGATCAAGGATCAGGGATTAAAACTGAAATATTAGAGAATATTGGGATTCCTTTTCAGACAACAAAGGAGAAGGGCACTGGCTTAGGTTTGCCTGTTTGTTATAGTATTGCCGCTAGGCATAATGCTAAGATTATAGTGGAAACCGGCCCTAAAGGGACAGAATTCTTTGTTAAGTTCAAAATTACGTAAGAGTTTTAACAGCAAGGAGGATTGTATTCATGTCAGATACAAATGTAGTAGAGATTGATGATATTAAGTTTCTAAATGAACAATACTTAGACCAAATCCTCAAGTTACAAAAGATTGTAATAGAGAATTTATCAGATGCTGCAAGTTATTATGTAGAACCAGTAGCGTTTTTTCGTAAGCAGTTAACAATTGAAAATAGCGTTATAGGCTTCTTTCATAATAATCAGTTAGTTGGTTTTAACGTGGCAACATTTCCGGGTCTAGATGATGATAACATAGGTATGGGTTTTAATTTTGAAGCAAGTGAATTATTGCAAGTTGCTCAAATTGGACCTGCTGCGGTTCATCCCGATTATAGAAATGAGAAAATTTTTAGTAAGTTAGCAAAAGAACATATTAAGGTGATTGAGAAACTAGGATATAAGCACATTTTCCTTACCGTTGCTCCTAATAATTACCCGACAATCAAAATCTTCATAGATAATGGCTTTAGGATAACGCAGTTGAAAATAAAATATAATAATTTACTTCGTTATATATTGCATTTTGATTTTTTTAATGATTTTAAGCAACCTAAATACAGTGTACGAACACCAAATACAGATATTGAATCCCAAAAGTTTATCTTTAATCTAGGATTTTACGGTTATAATGTTCTAAAAAATGATAATGGCTTTGACATTGTCTTTGGTCATGACGGAATCAAAGCATAATCGTACTAGTTATTGAATAGAGGAGGGAGTCATTTTGAAAACTTGTGGTATAGTCGGCGGTATGGGGCCAGAGGCAAGCGCACTGTTTTATATGAAGATTGTCAAACAATTTATACATACCAAAGGATATCCTCCCATTCTTATGTATAGTGTTCCCGAACCTTTTCAAATTGCCGATTGTTTTTTACAACATAATGAAGAGGGAGACTTGCTAGAACAGCTTGTAATTGAAGGCATAAAAAAAGTACATGATCATGTGGACTTTTGTGTAATTCCTTGTAATACAGCTCATATTTATATCAATACAATTCGCCAGGCTTCAAAAGTTCCCGTGTTTAGTATCGTGGAAGAAACCTGCAGGTTTCTTAAAATGCATAAAATAAAAAAAGTAGGGATTTTAGCCACTACTGCGTCTGTTGATAATCAACTATATACAAAACCTCTTTATGAGAATAACATCGTTCCCATACTACCAGCGAGACATCATCAAAAAATTGTGTCAGAAATCATATATCGATTGGTAAAAGGAGAAATTTTAGCATCTGACAAAGCAGCATTACTGATGATTATTGGCAGTCTAAAGAAAATGGGTGCCGAATGTGTGATATTAGCTTGTACAGATTTACCTATTTTGCTTTCTCAGGATGATATTAATTTCCCTCTGTTTGATACCTTAGATATATTAGCAGAAGTAGCTAAAAATGCAATAATAGGTGAATATACAGTTGGTAATAGCCTAAGTACAGCATAAGCATATAGATTCAAGCTATCTTGCAGGAAGTTCTATCTTTTGTATTTGGTGACTAGTATGTTACAATAAAAAAAGCAAATATGGATCGTCTGTTATTATCCAATGAAGATGAGAAAGACAAGGGGGAAGATGTGTGGATCAATTTAAAAATGTCTCGATTGTTAAAAAGGCAAATGTATATTTTGAGGGGAAGGTAACGAGCCGAACCGTTCTTTTTGCTGATGGAACTAGAAAGACTTTGGGGGTTATGCTGCCAGGGGAATATGAGTTTGGTACTGATGCTGCCGAAGTTATGGAAATATTGGCAGGAGAGCTTGAGGTACTGTTACCAGGTGAAACCAGCTGGAAGACATATACAGGCGGAGATCACTTCCAAGTTCCCGCTAATTCCCGTTTTTCATTACAAGTAAAAATAGTTGCGGATTATTGTTGTTCTTATGAAGAATAATTCCACGATAAGAATGTAGCAGATACATACTGTTGTCACAAGCGTATGCTTGTGACAACCTTTATTTTTGTGCACAAAGAGAGGAGAAAGTTCTTTGAGAGTGTTAAGGATCCTATTTTTATGTATTGCCCTGTTTTTAGTAACAGTAAATGGTTATGCCCAAAATGATAAAATACAGCTTGTATGGCACAATGCTGAAGATGCAGTTATGTATGAATTGGAGATCGCTAATTGTCCCATTAAGAACAATAAAGCAGCTTCTGCGAAGCAAATTGTCTATAGTACAACCAAGATCTCTACTCCCGGTATTGAATTGGATACAGCCTTATTTAAAGGCGAAAAACTAAAAAAGCTGTATTATCGT
Source organism: uncultured Pelosinus sp. (assembly GCA_946415545.1). Classification (GTDB taxonomy): domain Bacteria; phylum Bacillota; class Negativicutes; order DSM-13327; family DSM-13327; genus Pelosinus. The sequence goes on from CAMKSY010000020.1 coordinate 15,747, forward strand.
GTTCGTCCTTTAGATTTGGACAAGAAGCCACGTGCTGCTTTTTCAAATCCGATTGCTTTAAGCAAAGGGGCTCTGAAATCTGATAAGCCAACCATTACATCCAGCTTAAAAAAGAATCACCCTCTGCCCTTATACCCTGTATATTCATGGATACCAGTATTGGGAGCTGATTCTTATGAAGTGGAAATATTGAGTGGTCTGCCTGAGAAACCAAATGGAGTGGAAGCATCGAAATATAGAATTCGATCTTCTGTAGTACAAGGCGGATTTAGTTTTGATTATTATGACACTCATGCTTATGTTGAACCGGGTACATTTTACTGGCGAGTACTTGCCTTAGATGGAAATAAAAAGCCAATTGGCAAATATTCTGATGCAAGCCCATTGACTGTGAAGACAGGCAGTCAAAAATGGGCAGTATTAGGCGATAGTATTACCCATGGAGGGGGAGCCATCTCCAATCCCCCCTCGGATGAACGCTTTGAATATGTCTCATATTTGCCTTTTCCTGTGAAGAATTTAGGTAGAAGCGGAGATACCAGTGAGGCAATGGTAGAGCGTTTTGAACATGATGTACTTCCTTTTAGGCCTCAATATTTGTTTATCTTAGGAGGAACAAATAGTATTCGTGGCGGCGTATCGGGAGATGTAGTCATTGAATCCTTAGAGTCACTAAAGATAAAATGTGAGGAAAGTGGAATCACGCCTATTTTCTTGACAGTCCCTCCTGTAAATCCTGAAAGAATACAACGTGTATTTGATCAGCCAACCGCTGCTAATTGGCAGATGGAATTAGCGAAAGTGAATGCATTTATTCGGAATCAACCCTATGCGATTGAAATTTATTCCTTGCTGGCAGATGAGGATGGGATACTGCCAGTGAAATATGCGCAAGATGGATTGCATCCTGACATTTCCGGAAAAAAAATTATGGCTGATTCTATCAAGACTTTTTTGAAAAACCATCCCGAGCTGTAATTCCGTATAGAATATGTGCTATACAAAACACCGATTGCGAATTTTCGCATCGGTGTTTTTGCTTCTCAATCCGAATGCATACCTTTTCTCTTGGATAAGCTAAGTATAATGAATAAAGGCAGGCCGTAAGGGGAGGCACTAGTGAGAATTTTAGTTGTAGAAGATGATCAGATGCTGCGAGAAGTGATTGTTGCTGTGCTCAAAGAAGAAGAATATTTGATTCATGAGACAGGTAATGGTGAAGAAGGATTATATTTAGCATCCCAGAATGTCCACGACTTATTAATACTTGATATTATGCTTCCAGAAGTCAGTGGCTTAGACATTGTAAAAACACTGCGCTCGCAGAATAGTTCCATTCCGATTATGCTTTTAACGGCAAAGGACAGCGTACAGGATCGAGTAATCGGCTTAAATAGCGGTGCCGATGATTATTTGGTGAAACCTTTTGCTATTCCAGAATTATTAGCAAGAGTGAAAGCCTTATTAAGACGTACGGGTATGGGAGGGAAAGAAGGAGAACTTCTGTATGGCGACATCTCTGTGAATTTCAAATTAAAAGATGGCTTTGTAGACAAACATGCCCTGCAGTTAACGAGTAAAGAGTATGAATTACTCGAATACCTGATATTAAACCAAGGTCATATCTTAACCAGAGAACAAATATTCGACCGAATATGGGGGTTTGAGTCAGAAACTACCATCGGAATTGTGGATTTATATATTCACTATCTTCGCAAAAAATTAGCGGCTCAAGGCAGCCAGATCATAATACAAACGATTCGTGGAGCAGGTTTTATGATGAAGGAGAAGTAATCATGTTCCAGAAGACCTTACGAAGACTAACGCTGGTGAATTCCATAGTATTTTTAGTGATTTTTATTATTTTTGGCGGAACTTTATATGGATATGTAGCTAGGCAGATCTTTGAAGATATTGATGAATCCATGGAGCGCAGGGTAAATGCTTTTCGAATTCCGAGCATTCGTCCAAGGGATGGCGGGCCAGGCCTGATTTTCTTTGAATCCCGCATATTAATTTTGCTGCGTGATATAGAGGGAAAGATTATCAATTTTCATACGTATCCCATTGAAGGCTTGCCATCTGAAGTTCTGGACTTCCTTGAAACTGCCAGTATCGAAAAATGGCAGACAAAAAAAATCGATCATCATGTGTATCGCATTTTATCAACTCCCTATCCTTATATAGATGAGACTATCGTATTCAAAGATCGTCCAATTAAAGTCAAAGATGTCATAGCCATTAGCATAGTTGATTCCGAATTAGCCATGCTGAAGCGATTGTTAATGATTATATTCATCGGACAGCTTCTTGGTATGACTGCTATTGTATTAGGCAGCTATTATTTGGCTCGTCGTGCCTTAGTTCCTATTCAAGCGTCATGGGAAAAACAGCAGCAGTTTGTAGCAGATGCTTCTCATGAACTGCGTACCCCTCTTGCCGTGATAAAAAGTAATGCAGAACTCTTATTACGGCGTCCTGAGCATACTATAGAGTTAGAAACTATTCGCATTACCAACGTCATTCGAGAGACCATCCGTATGAGCAAATTGGTTTCCACTCTTTTTACGTTAGCAAGAGCAGATGCAAATCAAATAGAAATTGAAGCAGTGCCGATAGTATTAAATGAAATCATTGAAAGGGTTGTAGAACAGTTTGAGCCTTTAGCCCAAATGCAGGGTATTTCTTTGGATGTAATATGCAGTGATACCATCTGGCTGTCAGCAGACCGGGAAAGACTGCACCAATTATTCGTCATTTTATTAGATAATGCGATTAAATATACAGCCCAGGCAGGGAATATCCAAATCATTTGCCGCAAACATTCCAGTAAAGTCTTAATCCAGGTGAAGGATACAGGTTGTGGAATATTGCCCGCAGATTTACCTTATATTTTTGAACGTTTCTTCCGTGGTGATAAAGTTCGTTCACGTAAAAATGGGGGAGCCGGTTTAGGATTAGCCATTGCAAAGTGGATTGTTGAGAAGCATGAAGGAAAAATATGGGTGGAGAGCCAGGCAGGCATTGGTACACAAGTTTATGTTACGCTTCCTGTCGAAACATCATAATCACCAAAAAGACACTTGAAGAAGTGTCTTTTTTATGGGGCTTTACCAAAAAAGAATTCTTGACGTTCTGATAGCTGGTCGACAGTAGAGATTGGGGCTAAAAATCGTTTTACTTGTTTGATCATACAGTACTTACCAAATGGAATCTAAAGAAAATCAAAAAAAAGAACAGTAGAATAAATTCAATAGTCACCGACTACTGGTATAAAGCAAATTTAAGGGGGACACATAGAAATGTCAAGAAAGAAAGCCTTCGTGAAACCTGCTGTTTTACTGGCAACTGGCTTGCTGGTTTTCAATACTGCTATGCCTTTTGCGGCTGCCGCCGAGCTATCGCTGGACGATAGTATTGTTTTAGCATTGCAAAATAATCCTTCAATCAAGATGGCGATTGCTGATAAAGACAAAGCTGCTTGGGGTATAAAGGAAAGTGAAGCCGGTAAAATGCCGAATTTATCCTTATCGAATAGCAATAATCGATCTGGTGGAGAGGGAACATCTACGGGTGAGACTTTTAACACCTCTTTTCGTGTAAACTGGCCACTATATACTGGGGGAAGAACTGAAGGATTGATTGATCAGGCAAAATATAACGCGAATATTGCTGCCGTTGGTGTAGCCAAAGTGAAAGAGCAGGTAAAGTTAGATACTACGACTGCTTATTTTAGTGTGTTACAAAATAATAAATTAGTAACGGTCAATCAACAGACTGTTACTAATTTATCAGAGCATTTGAAAAATGTTCAGGCTCAATATGAAGTAGGAACCATCGCCAAATCCGATGTACTGCGTTCAGAAGTAGAGTTGGCAAATGCACAGCAGAATTTGACAAAAGCGCAAAATGCTTATGAGGTATCTGTTGCGACTTTTAATAATATTATAGGCTTACCTCTAGATAGTCAGAATACCATGAAAGATGATCTTGCTTTTGTCCAATATGACATGTCTCTGGAAGATAGTGTTCAAATGGCAAAAGAAAAAAGACCAGAAATCATACAGTCTCAAGATACAATAAATGCTGCAAAAGCAGGCATTAAAGTTGCCGACAGCGGAAAATTACCAACAGTATCAGCAAGTGGTACACAAGGCTGGAGCGGTTCTAAATTCCCTGGCGATAATAACAATTGGACGGTTGGAGTTTCTGCCAGCTGGAATATCTTTGACGGTGGCGTGACCAATGCCAAAATTAAGGAAGCCCAAGCAAATATGGAGAAAGTCAACCACAGTGATCAGCAAACTCGCACTGCAGTTGAATTAGAAGTTCGTCAGGCATATTTAAGTATGAAAGAAGCAGAGGCTCGTATTGAAACCTCAAAAGTAGCGGTAGGCAAAGCCAACGAAGATCTTAAAGCTTCTCAAGCTAAGTACTATGCTGGTGTAGGTACTAACTTAGATGTTATTGATGCGCAAGTGGCTCTTACACAAGCCGAAACCAACGCTACGCAGGCTGTATACGATTACAGCGTAAACAAAGCCAAATTGCAAAAAGCGATTGGAACAGGTGTAGAATGAGTGCAGCTCTAAAATGCTGTTAATGATAAGCAGGAGGTACGAGTATGCCTTTGGTATGGAAAAAAGTTTTTCGAAGTAAAGTATGGATTCTTGGCTTGCTCTTGGCAGCCGCAATTGCCGGTTCTTTCTATATCTATAAAGGGAAAACAACTCCTGTTCAGGTGGCACCAACCGTACAGGTAGAGCGTGGCGATATTTCTTCCATGGTTTCAGCTACGGGAACAATATCACCGGTGAATCTTGTTGATATTAGTTCAAAAATTACTGGTTTGATTAAAGAAGTAAAGGTTAAGGAAAATGATATCGTGTCAGTGGGGCAGGTGTTATTGATGCTGGATGATACGCATCTGCAGGCACTTGTTTCTCAGGCTCAGGCTCGTTTATCCAATGCCACGAGTATCTATGAGCGTACTCAGCGATTAGAAGGGATTGGAGCGGTAACAACACAGGCTCTTGATACCAGCCGCAGTGATTACAGTGTAGCTCAAGCAGCTTACGATGATGCGGTATCTCAATTGAATGATACAGTGATCCGCTCTCCCATTAATGGACAAGTCATTGGCAAGCCAACTCCGGCTGGTCAAGCAGTAGCGCCTGGGGTATCAACACCAATGGTACTACTGACAATTGCTGATATGTCAAAAATGCAGATTGAAACGCAGGTGGATGAATCAGATATTGGAAAAATACAAGTTGGACAAAAGGTAACATTTACAGTTGATGCATATCCGACAAAGACATTCAGGGGAGTGGTATCGAATGTTTCACAAAAAGCCACTGTTGTTTCTAATGTAGTCTACTATAAGGTATTAGTTGACGTGGATGCTGCAGAAAACTTGCTGAAACCAACGATGACAGCCAGAGTTTCTATTCATGTGGCAGAAAGTAAGAATACACTGGTCGTGCCCCTCGCTGCTGTTAAATCCAATAATAATGGACAATATGTAGTGGTAGTCAAACAAAATGTGCCGCAAAATGTATCCGTTACTACTGGAATCACAGGCGATAGTAAAATTGAGATTGTGAGCGGATTAACTGAGGGCGATGAAATCGTGGCATCTTCGGCTAAAACGCAAACCACAAATTCTACCAAGGGCGGTATGAGGGTTGGTGGTCCTGGTGGCATGTAAAGGAGGAGCTTATCTTGTCGATTCTGCTTTCGGAAGTTACTAAGGTTTACCAACTAGGTGGAGAACAAGTCAACGCCCTTGCGGGGATTACTTTAAGCATAAGCCCTGGCGAATTTACTGCAATCATGGGACCATCAGGGTCGGGTAAATCAACGTTAATGAATATACTAGGATGCTTAGATCGACCGACAAAGGGTTCGTATATGCTAGATGGACAAGAAGTAGCAACGCTCAATGATGATCAGCTTGCCATCACCAGAAACAAAAAAATAGGCTTTGTATTCCAAAGTTTTAATCTTCTGCCCAGGATGTCCACGTTACAGAACGTCGCTCTGCCTATGGTGTATGCCGGAGTTGAGAAAAAAGAACGAGTGGCACGGGCAGAGCAGGTTTTGGCAATGGTCGGACTTGAATCACGGATGAATCATCAGCCGAATGAACTTTCGGGTGGTCAGCGCCAGCGTGTTGCCATTGCCAGAGCACTGGTAAATGATCCTACCATTATTATGGCGGATGAACCAACAGGCAACCTTGATACCAAGTCTGGTGATGAGGTTATGAATATTTTTTCAGAGTTAAACTCCCAAGGACGAACCATCATTCTGGTTACCCACGAACCAGACATTGCCGAGTATGCCGGGCGGGTTGTCTACGTTCGTGATGGGTTGATTGAACGGGATGAATGGAAAGTGAGGTGAGTTCGTGTTTAGTGAAAGTATTTCCATCGCCTTAGCGGGACTTAAAGCAAACAAATTGAGAGCGATGCTTACCATGCTTGGGATTATCATTGGCGTTGGTGCAGTAATTGCAATGGTATCCATTGGGATGGGGGTCAAAGATAAAGTAGCAACCTCTATTGCAGGACTGGGCAGTAACTTGCTGGTGGTAACACCCGGTGCTTCTAATGCTGGCGGTTCCAGGCAAGCTGCAGGATCCAGCATCACCTTGAATGAGAAAGATGCATTGGCGATAAGCCAAGAAATATCGGGAATTAATCTGGTAGCCCCAGCAGTTACTCGTTCCTATCAGGTAGTATTTGGAAATCAAAACTGGACCACAAGTATTCAAGGCACCACTCCTGAGATTCAGGGGATACGCAATTACAACATAGAAGAAGGAAGTTTCTTCACCAATCAGGATGTAGAAACTCGAGCAAGAGTCGCAGTATTGGGA
>CAMKSY010000021.1 GCA_946415545.1 uncultured Pelosinus sp.
TTAAAAATCTGTATATTTTTATAAGTTATATTTTTATTTATAATAGCATTATATTTTTACAAGTCCTCAATAAGATCCTAGGAAGGAAATCCAAAAATTACAGGAGGTATAATAATGCGGCAAGGGACTTTTCGTGTAAAAGCAGGCTTGGCGGAGATGCTTAAGGGTGGCGTAATTATGGATGTAACTACACCTGAACAGGCAAAAATTGCTGAGGAAGCTGGAGCTTGTGCTGTTATGGCATTAGAACGTGTTCCAGCAGATATTCGCGCAGCAGGTGGGGTTGCTCGGATGGCTGATCCCACGATCATTTTGAATATCATGGAAGCTGTGACCATTCCAGTTATGGCTAAAGGAAGGATTGGTCACTTTGTAGAAGCGCAGATCATAGAGTCACTAGGAGTTGATTATATTGATGAAAGTGAAGTGCTAACTCCTGCTGATGATAAATATCATATTGATAAACATCAGTTCAATGTTCCTTTTGTATGTGGTGCTAAGAATCTTGGTGAAGCACTGCGTCGTATTGGTGAAGGGGCAGCGATGATTCGTACCAAGGGAGAGCCAGGAACGGGCAACGTAGTTGAGGCGGTAAAGCATATTCGTATGGTTATGAGTGAAATTCGTCAGCTCCAGAACTTACCGAATGAAGAAATATCTGCTTTTGCCAAAAATATTGCAGCTCCTTTAGAGCTTGTTATGGAAGTGAAGCAATTAGGCCGTCTGCCAGTTGTTAATTTTGCAGCAGGAGGTATTGCGACACCGGCTGATGCAGCGTTGATGATGCACTTAGGCTGCGACGGCATTTTTGTTGGTTCGGGTGTCTTTAAGTCAGGTGATCCTATAAAAAGGGCAAAAGCAATTGTAGCAGCTACTACTTATTATAATGATCCCAAGATTTTGGCTGAGATTTCTCGCGATCTTGGCGAGGCGATGGTGGGGATTGAGATTTCTACTATCGCAGATCATGAGCGTATGCAGGATCGTGGCTGGTAAGCAAGAGAGAAAGCAGGGGTTGCTATGAAAATCGGAGTATTAGCATTACAAGGGGCGTTCCGGGACCATTGCAGGATGCTGGAGGGCTGTGGGGTAACAGCAGCAGAGATTCGAAAGCCAGAGGAATTAGACGAGGTTAAGGGTTTAATCATTCCTGGGGGAGAAAGTACCACGATTGGCAAGCTAATGATAGAGTGGGGACTGATGGATAAGATTAAAGTAAGAGTGGAGCAGAAAATGGCGATATATGGAACTTGCGCAGGGATGATTCTGCTGGCGAAGAAAATTAAAGACAGCAGTCAACCTCGTTTAGGGATCATGGATATTGTAGTTCAACGCAATGCTTTTGGCCGCCAGCGTGAAAGCTTTGAAGCGGATATGACAGTACCTGAATTTGGTACAGAATCATTAAAAGCTGTCTTTATTCGCGCACCTTACATTGAAGAGGCAGGTCAGGATGTCACAGTAATGGCAAAGGTACATAATAAAATTGTTATTGCCAAGCAAAATAACCTTCTTGCTACGGCATTTCATCCTGAATTAACTGGAGATCATCGAATTCACAAGTATTTTATTTCAATGGTTAAAGATACGTATTAACCAAACATCATCAAATATTTTATGTATTTGATGATGTTTTTTTATGTCATAGAATTGGAATTTCTCTAAAATATAGGTGGATAGCATAGCAATTGCAGGAGGGAATCGCAAAACATTACAGAATATTACATTAGAGAACGAATTATGAAAAAAATAGGAAAAATATTGGCATAATGAGTAAAAACATTGCATGTTTTTTCATAATTAAAAAGGACATGATTACTGTAAGGAGGGTGACTCTTATGGAAATAGGAAATTCCAAATCCAGTTTAGGATTGGTTATTTCTTTAGCAGGGAGCTTGCTGACACTGCCTTTAAATAAAAAATATCATATTGCTTTTGGCATTCTACTCACGGTGTGGTCCGGGATACATTCTTGGCAGCATCGCAAAAGCTTAGGGAAGAATATATCCAGGGAGGTGAATACTGTGAGAGGGTTATTCACTGGTTGTACTAATTTTTTTAACCGGAAAACAGCAGTCTCCTTTTTATCTAATCATGTTGAGGTACTGCATTATGTGCCAGGCAGGGTACGGCTTTATTCAAATCAACTCATTAACAATCCTGGGAATGTGCAGCAGGTGGAAAGTTATTTGAACTCTGTTTCTGAAATTCAGACATTTTCCATCAACCCAGGAACAGGTTCTGTTCTGATTCGGTATTCGCCGGATGATGTGGCAGGCAATCCATTGCTGATCGAAGTAGAGAAATTGGTCGCTAGGCAGTACAGGAGGAGATGAAAGGATGAGTTATTTAACCGGATTGGCTTTAGGAATTTCTGCAGGGAAGCAAGTCGGAAAATTATATCGCAGCAAAGGGTTCCAATTGGTGCATAAAAGTCGCGGACGGCGTCGCTATTATCATGAAGGATTGGTTAATAATGCCGATTTCGCTGAAAAACTGGAGCAACAGCTGGCAGGTGCTTCTGCTTTGCAGCGTTTTACTATTAATCAGGTGACCGGGACTTTATTACTGGAATATACATACCAAGATGACCAAATGGATAGAATCATCGGATATTTAGAAGATCTTGCACATCGTCCTAGTCCTACTAGCGCCTATGGAAAGATTGGCAGTGACATTCGCCGCGGTTTTGGCAGCGTGAATAAAAAAATCAAGGAAAATACGGGTTTAACCTTTGACTTGCGTACGCTGGTATCTTTATGGCTAATGGCTTGGGGTGCTAATAAAATGTGGAAGTTGGGACAGCGTCCTTCTGGACCGCAAATGCTGTGGTGGTCCTATTCCTTGCTGAAAGGACGAGACTCATGACGTATCAGTATAGTGTATTTTCTGTTCCAGCCGGGATGAGTGTGCAGCAAAAAACCATGCTCGAAATACAAGTTCGGAAGCTGGCAGGAGTCGTTAGCGCTTATGTTGATGACAAGGGCGGTATGACAGTGCGTTCTTGCGGTGTTGCTTCCCAGAAGAGTATCGGAAGCTTGATTCAAGTCCATACAATCCATTCCACAAAGATGGTAAATACGGTGCCCTTGAGAAAAAAAGTAAAGCACTCTGAGGTGAATGAATACAGACGTGATGCGATTACTGCAGGCCTGGGTTTAGTAGGACTTCAGTTACTTCGTATGTATTCCCCCATGGCTTTTAATAGTATATATCTTGCCAGGAGTGCCTTTACCTTATTTGTTGCCCGAAATTTTATCAGCAACGGTATCAAAGGACTCATAAATGATCGTCAGCCTAATGCAGATACACTTACTGCTACGGCGGTTCTGGCGTCAGTAATATCTGGAAAGCCCGAATCAAGCTTAACTTTATTGATGTTAGCCAATGCAGCAGAAATGCTGACAACATACACGGCAGAGAAAGCCCGCAATCATATTTCAGATATGCTGCGCCTGGATCAACCTCATGCTTGGAAAATCGAAGAGGATGGATACGAAAGAAGGGTATCGGTTGAGAGTCTAAAACCAGGGGATCACATTGGTGTACACTTGGGTGAAAAGATTTGCGTTGATGGCAGGGTAAAAGATGGAGTAGCTGCAGTAGATCAATCATCTATTACGGGTGAATATATTCCCGTGGAAAAATCCAAAGGGGATTATGTATATGCGGGTACAGTGGTTAAGAATGGATTTCTAGAAATTATCGTAGAAAAAGTAGGTGACGCTACGGCTCTTGCACGTATTGTTCATATGGTGGAAGAAGCACAGTCCAGGCGTGCGCCCGTGCAGAATTTTGCCGATCAAATGGCAACGAAGCTGGTTCCCATTTCCTTTATTGCCGCTGGCTTAGTATATGGACTGACTAAGGATTGGCAGCGGGTACTGAATATATTGTTTATTGATTACTCCTGCGGCTTAAAATTATCTACTGCCACTGCAATTTCAGCGGCGATTGGACATGCTGCCAAACGAGGCGTGCTGATTAAAGGCGGGAATTATGTAGAATCTTTAGGCAGCATTGATACGGTTGTTTTAGATAAAACAGGTACTATTACCGTAGGTACTCCTAAAGTAATGCTGATAGAGCCAGCTCCAGGGATACAGGATAAGGAGCTGGTGTTATTAGCGGCTGCTGCAGAATATCATTCTGCTCATCCTTTAGCTTCAGCCATATTAGACTATGTAGAAGAGCAGGGCTGGGAAGTTCCGCCGCATCTTACGACGGAGACCATTGTAGCCAAGGGAATTCAGGCTACTGTGCCTGATTATGAGAAAATCGTTGGCGGTGAAATTCTAGTCGGCAGCATTCCTTTTATGCGTGAAAATCATGTAGAATGTCAATCGGCAATTGAGCGGGGAGAGACCTATTCTGATTGCGGCTATAATGTGGTATATGTAGCTCGTGATGGAATCTTGCTAGGGATGCTGGTTATTAATGATCCCATTAGGCCGAATATGAAAAGGACAATTAACCGCTTGCGCCGCATTGGTATTGACGAGATTGTAATGCTTACAGGCGACAGTAAGAATGTGGCACAGCATGCAGCAGCAACCTTAGATATTGACTCCTATCATGCCGAAGTATTGCCTGCGGACAAAGCTTTACTGGTTTCTAAATTGCAGCGGGGATCTCAAGTGATGATGATTGGTGACGGTATTAATGATGCTCCAGCCTTAGCCTTTGCCGATGTTGGTGTGGCAATGGGCGGGCGGCGTACAGATATTGCTGTTGAATCGGCAGCTATGACAATTAACTCGGATGAACCTTTGATTATCCCTGAAATGATTGATTTAGGACGTAATACAATGAAAATTGTGCAGCAGAATTTTACTACGACCATTGCTGTCAACACAGCAGCAATGCTGCTGGGAGCTATTGGGAGAACCAGTCCTATGGTTTCGGCTCTTATCCATAATGCTGCTACAATTGGTGTGGTGTTAAATAGCGCACGCATTTTATTAATGGAGAAGAAAAAATGAGAAGTAGAGCGTATGAGATTGTTCATGTACTCCCAGGCAGAGTGAGAATTGTAATCGCGTCTTCGTTGTCAGTACTATTTTCCCGCCATTTACCGCAACTAGAGAAAAGCAGCGGCATAAACAATGTGACTTGGAACCCGGTTACTCGTTCGGTAGTGGTGGAATATGCAGCTGCCACTATGGAGTTATCAGGGGTATTATTAGTTTTTGATCAGATTTTTGCTGAAATGGGATATAAGGTAGGGGGGCAAAATTGCAGCAATGATTTGTTCTGGTCTCTTTTAGCTGGCGGGGCGATTGCTTTGGCTTTTGCGTTAAGGCGAGTTACGCCCAATAGCGGAGCAGCCAGCATGCTGGAAACAGCGGCCTTTGGCATTACAGCGTATTCTGTCGTAACGCACTGCGGTGGACAAAACAGCTCTTCTAAGGCCCTTCATTTAGATAGTATTGCCGGTCTGGTAAGTGTGCTGAATCTTGGTTCCAATAGAGCATTTGCAGGTTTATTCATGACTTGGTTATTTAATTTTATGGAGATTGTTGGCTGGGTTCCTTTGAAAAATCGGCAAGGAAGTGGAAGATCCTCTCTTGGCTGTGGCTTAACGAGTTGTTGAAATGAAATATTGAAAGGAGGTGAATGATAAATGTTTGCTAGAACTGATTTTTGGATTGGCTTAGCAGTTGGTGTAGTGGCAGGCGCATTTGGTTATAAATTAATGGAAGAGCATTCCCAAAAATGTATTTCAACATTGCAGCCTCCAGTAGCCCAAGGAGTGGCTGAGGTGCCCGTGGATGAATTAATGAGACAAAAAGAGCGTTTGGAAGATTTGATTGCTGAGCGACAAAGCATTGGTGCATAACACGTATAATGAAAACAAGTCCAAGTAGCTGTTTGACTACTTGGACTTGTTTTTTTTGCTTATTTCCTAACTTTCTGTATGTATTGCAATAGCGGTAGCGATAGCAGCACCAATACCAGAGCCATCTTTCGTAAGGGTGCTGGTAACTTTCTTTTTACTTCCAAGCTCTTCATCTAGGGTCATCTGAATTGTTTTAGCGTAGTTAGGCGCTTTTTCATATAAAGAGCCGTCGATGGCAATGGTATGGTTTTGTGAGCAATCTGGATCAATATGAGTAAGAATTCCGATATAAGTAGCCGCCACTAAACGAGCGGAGCGGATCGATACAAGGGAGGCAATCTTTATTAAAGTTTGTCGATCCTCAAGGGTAGAGTCTGCAATACTTAGCTTGCTCTCAAGAAAGTGGGCGATCTGTTCTTTCTTCTCACTGTCATCTTCCAGCAAAAGCGAGATATGAGCACCATGTAATATATAAGGCGTGGTTAGTATTTTTCTTGTAGAGGTGCTTCCTGCCAGTAATCCGTCGTCAAATAAACTACATGCTATGATGCGCACTAACTCACCAATATAGTGACCAGAGACCATTTTCTCCAATCGTTGCTCGCCGGGTTTCTCACTTTGCTGGTCCAATAGGGCATCATAAGCGGTAAAGGGTAATTGATCAAAATTACCTGATTCTAAGTTGATAATCATTGGCATTTTGGTATCCGGTGCACAAGGTTCAATATAAGCGGTGTTGTGGCCAGTACCGCAAATCGAGCCAATATCCGTAAAGGGATCTTCGTAGGCTGAGGCAAGTAAGGTACCGACGGTATCATTGATGATGGCTTTTGGTATCACATTAGGAAGATTCTGTCTGTCTAAGGCTGACCGCAGCAAGGTTGTAATGTCTTTACCTTCCACACCTGTGGTTTCAATTTCTTTTGTCCAATGAATTAATGTGCCTGTATTAAGGCCTCTTTGGTCTGTGGGGAAGGAAAACGTATGACCTAGGGGATAGATCTGATCCGGTTTTACAAGAGGGGCAATTTGCTTGGCAATAAAATCAAATAAGTGATCGGCAGTAGCTTGTTTAGATATATGATTGTATTGCCCTTCTTTTTGTTTAAGGGGCTTTCCTGCCCGAGCATGTACTACATACTTCCCTTCTCCTAACAATTCCGTTAACAGGACTCGTACATTGGTTCCGCCAAAATCTAAAGCCAGAAATGTTCCTATTTCTTTTCGGGATGGTTTGCTTACATAAGAGGGCAGCATTTTTAATGAACTAGGTGATCCGAGTAAGCCATTTTTCATAGCTTGTTGAAATTTAACGGCGATGGCACCAATTTGTTCAGGGGAAATGGTGAGTTGCGTGGCTAGCTCATGTAGTTGAGTTAACAACTTGCTCATACTGTAAACCTCCAGTTTAAAATCGATTCGCCATTGTTTATGACAGCGTTTATGGAGATTATATCATAAACATGTAGAATATAACTGATTATTTACGCCTTTTTCCTAAAAAGTTAAATAGATACAGTTAAGTTAGAGAGCTAAATTATTCATTGCTTGCTGGCGTAAGACAGTTTTTAGGATTTTTCCGGTTGAGCTTTTAGGCAGAGAATCGATGACAATGAACTCTTTAGGAATTTTGTACGGAGCAAGTTTTTTTTGCAAATAGGATTTTATTGTTTTTTTATCGATGGTAAATCCTTCATTCACCGTAAGATACGCTTGTACTAAAGTACCATGTTGTTTATTTGGTATTCCGATGACAGCAGCCTCGGCGATTGCAGGATAGGCATATAAAAATTCCTCGATCTCTCGTGGATAGATATTTTCTCCATTAATTATAATCAGATCTTTTAACCGATCTACAATAAAGAGATAGCCATCCTGATCCATATAGGCTAAATCTCCCGTATGAAGCCAGCCATCTTGCAGGGCTTTAGCGGTTTCCTCTGGTAATCGATAATAGCCATGCATTACGTTTGGACCACGAACCAATAATTCACCTGTTTCTCCGGGGAGAAGGGACTGATTATCAGTAGTAACAATCTTTACTTCAACGCCGGGCAATGGCTTTCCAATGGAACGATATCTTACCTTATGGACTGGATTTAAGGATACAATGGGTGATGCTTCTGATAGCCCATAGCCTTCTACTACTGATTTGCCGATTTTCTTTGTGAATTGCTCAGAAATTTCTTGCGGTAGGGAAGAACCGCCTGAGACCAAGAGCTTAACATGAAGGAAGTCTTCTTTCTGCGCCCTTTGGGCAAGTAGGCGAAACATATTGGGAATACCGAAAATTACGGTCAAGGTATAATCTTTAATGGCAGAAATCGTTTCCCGTATAGAAAAGTTTTCTAAAATTAGAATGGATGAGCCGTTTAGTAAGGGCGTTAATACAGCGGCCGTCCAGGCAAAGCAATGATACATGGGTAAAACACAAAGTATGCGATCCTCATGCTGGTAAGTGAAGACTTGTGAAAATGCCTGAGCATTGCTAACCAGATTCTTATGAGTGAGCATGGCTCCTTTAGGGTTTCCTGTCGTACCGGAGGTATAGATGATTGTACATACATCATTTTCATCAGAAGATGGAGATATTGGAGCGGGGCAAAATGATTGTTGTGAGATTGTATGGGAAATGTCTGTGATGAGCAGCTGGCTTACTTCCTTTTGATAGCCATATTGTGCAAGTTCCATATCCAAATCAAGTATCGACATCGTAATTAATTTTTTTATATTGGCATTGTGTAGAATGTATGCAATTTCACGGGGAACGAATTGGAAATTAAGTGGCACAATGACAGCACCTAAGCTGGTGATGGCTAAATAACTATAAATAAACTCAACACAATTTTTAGAAAATAAGCCAACATTTTCTCCAGGACGTATACCTTGCTGATAAAAAAAATTTCGATAGTTTGAAACTGCATTAGACAATTCACCGTAGGTAACCGCGTTTTCTCCTAAAAATACCACTTGATTGTGATGGATATTGTTTTGTTGGATTATTTCGTGAACAAGCATAATTGCCTCCTTAAAAATTAATGTTGGATGTAAAGTTGGTCGAGATGTCTTTAGTCTTTATGGTAACGTAAATCCTCCCAATGGTAAAGTCTAGAGCAAAAAAAAGAAAAACATGGAGTGACGTGTTAAAGCATTGTAAATATATTGCTATATTTGTTATTTGGCGCAGGTAAAATGATAAATATATAGAATGATAATAACTTAATAGATTGCTAATTAATCGTAAAATTATGCTGGTGGTGAGATGATGAATAAAATTCGAGTATTAATTGTTGATGATTCCCCTTTTAGCCAGAGATTAATTAAAGATGCTTTGAAAGAATCAAAGTATGAAGTGTGCGGTTGTGCTGGAACAGGTAATGATGGTATACGTCAGTACCGTGAACTGCAGCCGGATTTAGTAACAATGGATTTGACATTGCCTGATATGGATGGGTTAGAGTGCTGCCGTGAGTTATTGACCATTGATCCAGCCGTTAAAATCGTTGTGGTAAGTGCCATGAAGGATGAAGCTATTATCAATAGGGGAACCGCCATCGGCGTAAAAGCATTTTTCCAGAAGCCGGTGAAGTCGGAGGAATTGCTCCATGGAATTGAAAGAATTATCGTGCTGCAGGGGAATGAACCAGGTCCACAGCATTTCTTGGAATATTTTATTGCAGCCTTTACGAGAAACATCATAGATATGACGGGGATCGATGTTATTTCTATAGATCAAAGTACGATGCAGCCAGTAGTATCTCATGGTTTAGGCGTTATCATTGGCATTACAGGAAGTCAGCAGGGGCGAATTATGCTGGATGTATCCATGGAAGTGGCGCAAGAATTTACTAAAAGGTTATTAAGAACTGATGAAGTTGCCGATGAGGATGTATTTAATAGTATTGCTGAATTTACTAATATTATTGCAGGTCATAGTATCTCTGAGATTAATAATGAACTGAAAGCTAAGGAATTTGAGATTCGTCTTACACCACCAAGTATTATAATTGGTGAATCCATTGCCATTATTAATCCTAAAATGACTTCGAATACAGTCACAGCAAAAACCTCGATTGGTTCATTGCATATGAACGTTGGGTTTGTAGGAGGGAAATAATTTTGGATGTAAAAGTGATTAATCCATTTATTGATGCGATTATGAATATTATGCCGCAATTAGGTTTTCAAAATGTTGTGAAAGGTAAACTTTCCGTAGGGGAGCAATTTGTTGAGAGTAAAGGAATTACCGTGTTAGTGGGATTGACAGATCAGTTGCGAGGGAACATCGCATATAATTTTACGGAAGCAACGGCCATGTCGATTGCATCGAAAATGATGATGGGGATGCCTGTTGCAGCATTAGATGACTTAGCGCAAAGTGCAATTTCTGAGCTAACCAACATGGTTACGGGAAATGCTGCAACTCATTTTGAGAAAGATGGCTTACGAGTGGATATTTCCCCTCCTAGTTTAGTTGTGGGAGAGAACTTTAAACTGAAAGTAAGTAGTACAAAATTTTTAGTAGTGGAAATGATTGCCGATTCATTAGTAATTGAATTAAATATTGGCATCGAATAATTTGCGATAGAAGGTTTAGAGGCAATGCTCCTTTATGAGATAGTGAGTAAAAATATAACGGGCTGATTGAAAAACAAAAGGTGTAAGGAATGCTGCTCTATGATGAAAGAGAAGGCCTTAGGCCTTTTTCTTTATAAGCTTTAGAGGATAAAAACTTACCTCAAGGAACGTAACATATAGAAAATCTTAAGAAATGGGACGGTGACAGTTTATGTATGAAATTATACTATTTGACTTGGATGGAACGTTGACAGATCCTAAGGTAGGCATTACATTATCTGTTCAATATGCCTTGCAGAAAATGGGGATTATAGAAGAAGATCCAGAGGTATTGATTCCTTTTATCGGACCGCCTTTATTAGCAACATTTAAAGAGCTTTACCATATGAGTGATCAGCAGGCAGTGCAAGCAATTGGATATTATCGAGAACGTTTTTCGGTAACAGGATTATATGAGAACAAAGTATATGATGGCATGGAGGAATTATTAGCCAGTTTAAAGATCCGAAGAAAAAAACTAATTGTAGCAACTTCAAAGCCTACTGAGTTTTCAGTGAAAATTTTAGAACACTTTGGCTTAAAACAGTACTTTTCTGCCATTGTGGGAAGTAATTTTGATGGAACGAGAACTGAAAAAAGTGATGTGATTGAATTTGCCCTAAAAGGGGAAAATATTACGGACTTAGGTAAAGTTGTAATGATTGGAGATCGAAAATATGATATCAGTGGTGCTAAAAAAAATCATATTGATGTGATTGCTGTTGCTTATGGCTATGGCAGCCAAGAAGAGCTGTTTGCCGCTGATCCTGATTATATCGTTTCATCAGTGTCAGAGCTTGCCAGCCTCCTGGAAAGATCGTGAATCTAGACTAAAATATAAGACAAAAAGTAAGCAGCTTTACCCAAAATGATTATAATGCCCTAAAAAAAGAAAAAAAAAGAAAAAAATTTTCTGAATGAGCAGGTATCCTTAGACTTACACTAGAATAATACAGTAGCAAGAGGAATTGAATTGTTAGTGAAAGGGAGGAAACAGGAATGTTATATGATATTGGATTAGTTGGCTTAGCTGTAATGGGTGAAAATCTTGTAATGAATATGGCTAACAAAGGATTTGGTGTAGCTGTATATAATCGTACAGTAAGTAAGGTAGATGAGTTCTTAGCTCAACATGCAGAGGGGAAAAAGATCGGCGGGGCTCATTCAATCATGGAACTGACTAAGATGCTCGTCAAGCCTCGAAAGATTATGCTGATGGTTAAGGCTGGTAAGCCTGTAGATGATATGATAGCAGAATTACTGCCTTATCTAGATCAAGGGGATATCATAATTGACGGTGGTAATTCGTATTTCCAAGATACACGCAGGCGGTTTGATGAATTATCTGGTAAAGGCATTCGTTTTATTGGCATGGGCGTATCTGGTGGAGAGGAAGGAGCATTAAAAGGACCAAGCTTGATGCCAGGAGCTGAACTTTCTGCTTATCAGGAGGTAGCACCGATTTTTACGGCAATTGCTGCCCAGGTTGCAGATGGTCCGTGCTGCGCTTATGTTGGACCAGACGGAGCGGGTCACTACGTGAAAATGGTGCACAATGGTATCGAATATGGCGATATGCAGCTTATTAGTGAAGCATATTATATTATGAAAGTTGCATTAGGGTTGTCAGCAGAGGAACTCTATGAAGTATTTGCTGAATGGAACAAAGGGGAGCTTGATTCGTATCTTATTGAAATTACACGCGATGTGTTTTTGCAGCAAGATGAACTTACAGGTAAGCCATTAGTAGAAATGATTTTAGATAAAGCCGGTCAGAAAGGGACAGGTAAGTGGACCTCGCAAAGTGCTTTGGATTTGGGAGTACCGACTCCAACAATTACAGAAGCTGTGTTTGCTCGCTGCATGTCGGCATACAAAGAAGAACGGGTAGCTGCTTCTCGTATCTTAATTGGTCCGGATGATCAATATAAGGGAGATCGAAAGATGTTTATTAAGGCGATCCATGATGCTTTATATGCATCGAAGATATGTTCTTACGCCCAAGGATTTGCTCTTTTAAAAGCTGCTGACAAGGAGTATGGCTGGAATTTAAACTATGGTGATGTAGCCCTTCTTTGGCGAGGCGGATGCATTATTCGCGCTCAATTTCTAGATCGAATTAAAGAGTCCTTTCAGCAAGATGCTCATCTGCCGAATTTACTGCTGGCTCCTTATTTCCAAGAGGCGCTAAGCAGGGTTCAAGACAATTGGCGCCTCGTTGTAAAAACGTGCAAAGAACTAGGGATTCCGACGCCTTCCTTTAGTGCTTCCTTAGATTATTATGACAGCTATCGCAGGGCTGTGCTCCCTTCGAATCTGATCCAAGCGCAAAGGGATTATTTTGGGGCTCACACCTATGAGAGAGTTGATCAACCTGGTACTTTCCATACGGAATGGATCAAAAAATAAGATCATAAGTAAAATTGTTATTGCGAGTATCGTGCAGCAAATAGAGATTGCTTCGTTGTGTGCTCGCAATGACAATCAAAAATGAACCGCGAAGTTTTGCGAGGAAATAAAAGAATGCGAAGGGATTTTTTACTCTTCGTAGTCTTTATAGTCTTCGCAATCTTCGCGGTTTCTATTTCTTCTAAGATTCTTGTTTACTGGGTCAGCGTAACATTATAATTTGTTAGCATAGTATTATTCTGGTTAATAAAAGTTACCCGGATTGGACGGCGGGTATCAAATAATGAGCGCTCCATGGCAATATAGTCATACCCTTTGGTAGTCGTTACGCTCTCACTAAGGCGAGGGCTTTTGGTCCTTACTGTTACAGTAAGGTCATTGCCTGATTGTGTGATTTTCTCAATACCGATACCGTATCCTGTTGAATCTACGGTACCAAGGTGAGTATAAATAACGATTTGATGGCTAAAGTCAACATTTTTCATCTGGTTTATGATGTCTTCTGGTACTAAGTTCGTTCCTCGTAAGCGTGGGTCTTGAATCAGGGCACCAAATGTCATATCAGCAGGGTAGGATGCATTATACCATGTCCATTCACGGAAGTCATTCGTTTGATATAAAGTCTGGGGAGCATTAGGGGTGATAATCACTGGGCCTGTAATAGGACGGTGAGTAAAAAAGCTGGCCGGAGTATAAGTAGCAGGATATCTTGAATTACCAATGCCACGTATTGCAGTAATCTCCCATCCCTGATTGCGAGTTTTTATTAGGTTTACTTTAAAAGTCTGCCCGCTGGTTCGTACTTCAACAGTTGCTTTGTTTGCTGACTGATCAAGAATTGTAAATTTATCACGAAAAGGATTAAAGCCATAGGTAAAGGCATTGTCTTTTACAGTTCTTACAGGATCCATTTTTGATGGATTTGACCAATTTCTTGATTTGGAAGTATGATCTGCTTCGGGAGCCTGGTTTATTTCATTTGACGAGGCAAAAACTTTTGCGACAGGAAGACCAGGCAACATCGCTGAAGACATAACGGCTGCTCCTGCAACAGCGGCTAGCAGTTTCTTCGAATGGCTCTTGATTTGCTTTCTGCGAATTATACTTTTCATAGCTAATCTTCCTTTCATACATTTTCGTTAGTGTTTCCATTATTCTACCGATCCATGTTAGGGATTTTTAACCGAAAAATAAGTAAAGATTGGATACCTAAATATTCATAAGTCAAAAAATTAAAAAGAATAAGTCCTTTCCTAGAAATGAAAGGGCTTATTCTTTTGTTTGTAGGGTTAAATGCAGCCTTATTAGATGAAATAAGTGGCAAAGCAATCTACTAGCAGATGGGGATTTTTCTCTGCCGCAAGATAATGGTCAAGGGCTCAAGGCTGCGGTTAATGCATTAAACATAATAATATACTAATAATTATTGACAAAGCGAAATAAAATATTGCATTATATATAAGTATAAGAATATTATTTCGCGTTTTGTTATAAAGGAGCAGGATATTGTTATGAAACTTGATAGTTATGATCGAGCTATTTTGAGTGCCTTACAAAAAGATTCCTCTATATCTAATCTGGATTTGTCTAAATTAATTGGTCTTTCAACATCTGCATGTCTTTCAAGAACTAAAAACCTAAAAGAACTGGGGGTTATTAAACAATTTACGACAATTGTGGATGAAAGAAAGCTTGGGATGGAAACAATAGCCTTTATCATGGTAATTTTATCTCCTTTAAATCGGGAAACAGCTGATTTTTTCTTAGAGCAGATTAATAAGCTTCCACAGGTACTTGAATGCTACAGCATTACCGGCAATAAGGACTATCTTTTAAAGATTGTTGCTAAGGATATGCCAACGTATAAAGATTTTGTAATCGATTCACTTATGGCGATACCCGGAGTAAGCCGGGTGGAAACCAGTATTGTAATTAATACTGAGAAGAGAACCGTAGCAATACCAACGGAAGAATAATCTGAACAAATACAATCGAAAAAAAGGGGAAAAGCATGGATAGTAACATTACAAATCAACAGATACAAAGAGGTCTGAAAAATCGTCATATCCAAATGATCGCGTTAGGAGGCGCCATCGGCACAGGTTTATTTTACGGTTCAGCAACAGTGGTAAAAACTGCTGGACCTGCCATTACTTTATCCTATTTAATTGGCGGCATTATTATCTTCTTTATTATGAGAGCATTAGGCGAGATGGCTGTGGATTGTCCGGTATCGGGATCATTCAGCCAGTATGCCTATCAATACTGGGGTGAGCTTCCCGGATTTATCGCGGGCTGGAACTACTGGTTTAATTATGTAGTTGTTGGTATGGCTGAATTATCAGTTGTAGGGACCTATATTAATTATTGGTATCCTGATATTCCTACATGGGTAACAGCACTTGCTTGTTTAGTGGTTGTTACATTTATTAATACGGTAAATGTAAAAGCCTATGGCGAACTTGAGTTCTGGTTTGCGATTATCAAAGTTCTGGCAATCATTGGGATGATTGTTTTTGGCATAGCTATGATATCTTTTGGCATTGGAAATAGTGGACATCCTGTGGGAATCAGTAATTTGTGGGAACATGGCGGCTTTTTTCCCAATGGCGTATTAGGTGTGGTGATGTCACTGGTTTTAGTCATGTTTTCATTTGGTGGCGTTGAGCTTGTGGGAATTACTGCCGGTGAAGCTGAGAATCCTAATAAAACAATTCCGCAAGCCATTAACCAAGTCGTATGGCGTATTTTATTGTTTTATATAGGGGCTATGGGAGTTATTCTATCAATATTTCCCTGGAATGAAATTGAAGCAACGGGCAGCCCCTTTGTACAAATATTTTCTCATGTAGGTATTCCATCCGCGGCTAATTTATTAAATTTTGTCGTTCTTACAGCCGCTCTATCTGCATATAACAGTGCTTTATATAGCAATGGAAGAATGCTATATGGTTTAGCAGTACAGGGAAATGCCCCTAAATTCTTTGGAAGGCTTAATTCGGCTGGAGCACCAATCGTTGCAATTTTATTCTCTACCGCGTTCACATTACTTACTGTGCTAATCAGTTATTTCGACCCAGAAAAGGTCTTTTTGTACTTTATGGCGCTGGCAACTATTTCGATTATTATTAATTGGGCGACCATTTTAATTGTGCAGCTAAAATTTCGAAAGCATAAAGAAAAGACAGGAGAACCAATTTTGTTTAAGATGCCGCTGCATCCGATCTCGTCGTATCTAAGTCTGGTCTTTTTAGCTGCTGTAGTTGTTATTATGGCCTTTATTCCTGATCTCCGTTTCTCATTATATATTGCACCAATTTGGCTGCTTTCTTTATATATTGGCTTTAAATTAAAAACTGCTGCAAAGAAGAATTAACGATATCAACTTCATTTAGAATACTGTTGAGTGCCTACTTTTTTATTGTTTTAAAGTAGGCACTTTGCTATAATGGGACAATCGTATCAATTGATATAGTTGAGGTGTTACAGGAGGAGCTTTTGTGTCTTTAAGTCTTCGGGCAAAGGTAGTTATTTTAGTTATTACATTAATTATTTTTTTAACAACAACGTTAAGTTTTCTTACCGGTTTACGTGCGAGTGCAGATTTAAAAACTGAGATTGGCATTTCATTAACAGATACGGCATATCAAATGACAAGTCGTTTAGATCAATATATGTGGGGACGCGCAGGTGAAATTCGAATGTTAAGCGAACTGGCACTTCTTAAGAATCCGACCAATCTAGGCGAAGTTGAGATTTTATTAAATAAGATGAAAGAGAACTATCCAGCCTTTGCTTGGATTGGATTAACAAACGTAGAAGGTGTTGTACTAGCAGGAACAGATGGTGTCTTGGTAGGTCAAAGTATTGCAAAGAGACCTGTTTATTTACAAGGAATGAAAGGTGAATTCATTGGGGATGTTCATGATGCGGTACTGCTGGCAAAGTTACTGCCAAATCCTACTGGAGAACCAATGAAGTTTGTTGATATTAGTCTTCCCATTAAAGATAATGATAATAATAGTATTGGTGTTCTAGCCGCTCATTTAAGCTGGTCGTGGGCTGGGCAAATTGAAGATTCTATGTTTAAAGCATTAAGAGATCGTAATAAAGAGGAAATCTTTATTGTAAGTCGCCTTGATAATACTATTCTGCTTGGTCCTAAAGCGATGCTTGGAGAAAAACTTGAATTAGAGAGTATAAAGCGTGCTCAGTCAGGAGAAATTGGCTGGAGAGAAGAATCTTGGCCGGATGGTGAAAAATATCTTACTGGCTTTGCTTCTGGAACAGGCTACTTGGATTTTAAAGGGCTAGAATGGATTGTTTTAGTAAGGCAGCCGATGGAAGTAGCATATGGTATTGTTTATCATATGCAGGTATTTATTTGGCTTATTGGTGGATTCTTTTCCGTACTATTTGCTTTGGTTGGCTGGGGTATGGCGGGTTCCATTACCAAACCGCTGACAGAACTCGCTAAGGCGGCAGACCGCATTCGATTTGGTGGAAGAGTTGAAATTTCGAAATACAAGGGGATTAGAGAAGTAGAACTTTTAACAGAATCACTAACGGAGCTGGTAAATAGTTTATCTGCGGCTGAAACGGAATTAACTAAAATGGAAGTCATTGCTCATCACGATCGTCTTACAGGTTTACCAAATCGAATTGGTCTAGATCACTTTACGATGAAGGTTTCAAAAGTGGTTAGGGAGCAGGATGATGTGATTGCTGTGTTGTATATGGATCTGGATGGATTTAAAAATGTTAATGATACAATGGGGCATTTAGCGGGAGATCTAGTCTTAAAAACAGTGGCTCATAGATTAAAAGATACAGTGAGACCTGGTGAATTTGTTGCTCGGCTTGGGGGAGATGAATTCATTGCTATGATTTTTGTAGAAAAAGATAAGCAAGAAGAAATTGCAGGGAATATCTCTAGCAGAATTATTCAAGAAATTAATAAGCCAATTGTACTTGAAGGGGAAAAAGTAAAAGTCGGATGCAGTATAGGATGTGCATTTTGGTTAGATGGAGATGACATCAAAAAAGTGATCAATTTAGCAGATCAAGCGTTATACGAAGTTAAAAGAACTGGCAAAAATCGGTTTCAGCTTATAAAAGATTAGTGATACGATTCGTTAAATTACATAAGATCTGGTTCTTTTAAGTTTACAAGATTATGTTATATAAGGTATAATTAACTCAATTTTTGTAGTAACAAAAATATTCGGACTATCAGAAGTTAGATAGCATGAGGTATATTTTTAGTAGATTATAATTTTAATAAGGATATATGAAGCAGGTGCCCGTAAGGGCTTAATAGGGAAGTTCGGTTAAATGCCGGCGCGGTCCCGCCACTGTAATGGGTGAGTAGTTTCGCAACAATGCCACTGAAGTTTAAGCTTTGGGAAGGCGCGAGAATGCAATGATCCAGAGCCAGGAGAACTGCCTATTTGACAATCACCGTTTTACCCACGAGCGATGGGGAGGAGATTTCTGTAGAGCGATTATTTTT
The DNA here is from genome assembly GCA_946415545.1 of uncultured Pelosinus sp. Taxonomy (GTDB): domain Bacteria; phylum Bacillota; class Negativicutes; order DSM-13327; family DSM-13327; genus Pelosinus. Next base: position 18,378 of record CAMKSY010000021.1, read on the forward strand.
GCGGCCTATTTTTTTAGGATGTAAAGAAATTGTATGCAACTCGCCCTTTCTGGATCATTTCAGGGAGGGCTTTTTTATGTTGTACTTGATTTACAGAGTCAATGCTATAGCAAAAATCATGATCTCTAATCCCTTAGATTAGCGAAAGGAGGAATGAGAATAATGTAAATTTTTTATGAGGGGTGCTTTATTAGGTTTGTAAAACTTCTGAGCGTGGAGAAATAGCGCAATTTTTTAATATAACGAAATCGTAATGACATTACTATATGGGGGATTTTTGTATGAAAAGACTATTTGGAATTCTTCTTATTTTGATAGTAGTCGTAGTGGCAGGCTGCTCGCAAAAGGATGCAATGAAAAAGGACGAGGTTGTGGTCTCGGTAGGGGTTAATATGACTGCAGGCGGTTATGATCCGATTACGGGATATGGAGTTTGGTCTCCGGATATTTTTCATAGTGCGCTGTTGAAATATAATATAAAAAGTGAATTGGAGCCTGATTTGGCGACAGGATTTGAGATTAGTAAGGATGGATTAACATACACGTATCAGCTGCGGAAAGATGCCAAATTTGCTGATGGACAACAATTGACAGCTAAAGATGTGGCTTTTACCTATATGAGTGCAAAATCTAGCGGGTCTGCAGCAGATCTGACAATGCTGGAAGATGCTAAAGCGATTGATGATTTTACAGTTGTATTCAAACTGAAACGAGCTTGGTCAGTATTTACTTTCACCACCGCCTCTATTGGAATCGTGCCTCAGCATGCCTACAATGAAAAATACGGCGATCATCCCATCGGATCAGGCCCTTGGAAAATAGCTCAATTTGATAAAGATCAACAATTAATTTTAGTACCTAATGAGCATTATTACGGTAAAAAACCTAAATTAAAGAAAGTAACCATTTTAAAATTAGATGAAGAAGCAGCATTGGCTGCAGCCAAATCAGGAAAAGTGGATTTGGTGCTTGTTGAATCAGAATTTGCGAAGACAAAGGTAACTGGGATGCATCTTACAGAACTTGAGACCGTTACAGGGCTGGTAATAAATTTACCTACTGTAAAAGAGTCCAAAACCCCAGATGGAAAAATAATCGGTAACAATGTTACTAGTGACTTAGCTATTCGTAAGGCTCTTAATATTGGAATTGATCGAAATATGATCATCCAAAATGCACTGAATGGAATTGGTGATGCGGCCTATGGCTGGTCAGGCGCTTTACCTTGGGGCAATTCAGCAGCCAATTTTACAGATAATCAAGTGGAAGAGGCGCAAAAAATATTAGCAGATGCCGGATGGGTTGATACAGACGGTGATGGAATCAGAGAGAAACACGGTATTAAAGCAGAATTTGTAGTGACTGGACGGAGTAATGATCTGCAGCGCTACAATACAGTAGTGGCCTTGTCTTTAGAGGCAAAAAAATTGGGTATCAATATTATTCCTAAAGCTGCTCCTTGGTCAGAATGTCGGATCGCCCAGGCAACACCAACTTGCTGGGTTTTTGGAAGCCATAATCCTATGGATATGTATCGTTATTATCATTCTTCTCAGATGGGAAAAGGTATCATTGGCAATCCTTCCTCCTATTCCAATCCTAGCGTTGATACATACATTGATCAGGCATTGTCTGCCACCAGTGCAGATAAAGCAGCAGAGTTTTGGCGATTAGCGCAATGGGATGGAAATACAGGTATGAAAGAAGACTATCCTTATCTTTGGATTGCGAATGTTCGTCTTACTTATTTTGTAAAAGACGGTCTGGATATTGGTAATCAGAGACTACATGTCAGAAGTCAGGGGATTCCGGTTGTTGAAAACCTCAATGAATGGTCCTGGAAATAGATTGTCAATTTATTAATGCGAAGCTTAAAGCTGTATTTCTCTAGCCAGAGATACAACACACTATTAGGAGGGAAAAATGAGCAAAGGAACCTTGAAGTATTTGGGATCGGCTTTATTACGTATGATCACTCTGCTGATTGCGATCAGTATGGTTAGTTTTATCCTAATTGCTTCATCTCCTATTGACCCTATCGATGCATATGTTGGAGATTTGAGTGTATCCGAAGAGCAAAGGGATAATATTGCTGCTTATTGGGGATTGAATAAATCCCCTGTAGAACGTTATTTTGTCTGGGTTGGGCATCTTTTTGAAGGAGACATGGGGACATCCATTACCTACCGGCAGCCCGTAATTCAAATTATTGGTGAGAGATTTCAGACTTCCTTAGCTCTGATGGGATTAGCCTGGGTTCTATCAGGGGGATTAGGCTTTATTCTGGGAGTCATAGCAGGAGTTGGCAAGGGCAATTTGCTGGATAAAAGCATTAAAACTTTCTGCCTTACCTTAGCAGCCACACCTATTTTTTGGTTAGGCTTGCTGATTTTAATGGTCTTTTCCGTTGAGCTTCAATGGTTTCCATTGGGTTTGGCTGCCCCAGTTGGTAAGGTTGTTAGTCAAGTAACCTTGGGAGATCGGATCTATCATTTGATATTGCCTGCGTTTACCTTAAGCATTTCAGGTATCGCGCCAATTGCTTTGCATACCAGGCAGAAAATTATCGATGTTATGCAAAGTGAATATGTGCTGTTTGCCAGAGCAAGAGGAGAGACGAAGTGGACTGCAGTCCGGCGTCATGGCATCAGGAACATTATGCTGCCGGCCATTACTTTGCAGTTTGCCTCTTTTAGTGAACTTTTTGGTGGATCAGTTCTAGCTGAAAAAGTATTTTCTTATCCTGGTCTGGGCAATGCAGCAACAATTGCAGGCCTCAGAGGAGATATGCCGCTGTTATTAGGCGTGGCCTTATTTAGTGCATTATTTGTTTTTACAGGAAACTTTATGGCTAATGTGATTTATGGGATCGTCGATCCCCAAATCAGGGAAGGAGGAACTCATGGATAAGGCCTCAGTAAGCATTATGAATCCTAAAGGGGTCTGGTTGAATAAGAGAATGCAAATGCTTATTCTAGTTGGATTGACTCTTCTTTTTTTGATGATTATTACTCTCGCGGGTCTTTTTATGGATCCTGCTTCTTATGGCCCGGACTATTCTGCTAAGCGGTTAGCTCCTTCACAGGAGCATATATTTGGAACCGATTATATGGGAAGAGATATGTTCCATCGAACCATAAAAGGTCTTTCAACGAGCATTCAAATTGGTCTTTTGGCCTCATTTATTAGTTCAGTCATTGCACTTACTCTTGGTGTGCTTTCAGCAACTTTTGGCGGTAAAGTGGATCAATTCGTTATATGGCTGGTCGATCTTTGTATGGGCGTCCCTCATCTTATACTCTTAATTTTAATTTCAATTATGCTTGGCGGGGGAATTGAGGGAGTTGTCACAGGTGTTGCAGTTACTCATTGGCCCAACTTAACTCGTGTAATTCGAGCAGAAGTGATGCAGATTCGGTCGGCTCACTATGTGCAGGCTGCCCGGAAATTCGGCAAAGGCAGGTGGGCGGTTGCAAAAGAGCATATTGTTCCTCATGTATTTCCTCAATATATTGTAGGATTGATTCTGCTATTTCCGCATGCTATTTTGCATGAAGCAGGAATTACGTTCTTAGGTTATGGTCTGCCTCTAGATATGCCGGCGATAGGGATCATCTTGGCGGAGGCAATGAAGCATTTGGCAACGGGAATGTGGTGGCTGGCGTTCTTCCCGGGACTGGCTCTACTTCTAGTGGTCATTTTATTTGATACAATCGGTGACTATCTTAAAATGTTAATTGATCCCTTTAGTGCTCATGAGTAGGAGGCAGATAGAATAATGGGAGAGAAAAATAATAATCTGCTTCTCGACGTGGAGGAGCTTTCCGTTG
>CAMKSY010000022.1 GCA_946415545.1 uncultured Pelosinus sp.
TAATGCAAAAATATATAGTTGGTGAAAGCGGGAATATTTCCATTGGGAACTGTCCAGCACTTGGAGCCTATGGCGTTACTTCTCTTATTGCTTCATTCCAAAAAACATATCCGAAAATATCACTGCAGTTTTATGAGGCGGAATGTTTCGATTTATATCCCTTACTGTGCAGTGGGAAAATTGATGTGGCATTTCTTACAGCTTTTGATAAATTCAAACCTGGAAAAATGCCCTTAGAGTCCTATCCTCTAGTTGATGACGAGCTGGTAATCATCGCCAATGCATCTCATCCTTTAGCTTCCAGACAAATGATTGACTTACGTGAGGCATCACAAGAAAAATTTTTTTCTTTTTCTAAATCTTCGGGCCTTTATTGGGATACAATTGATGCCTGCCGACTAGCCGGATTTGAACCAAAATTTTCTCATGAGACTCAATATACGGATACGATTCTGGGACTTGTAGCTGAGGGAATGGGTCTTGCAATGCTTTCTTCACGAACAGTTACGAAAAATTTACAGAAAAACATTGCCGTTATTCGTTTTAAGCCAAGCAAAATTAGAACCCTTTCTGTCGTTTTTCAAAAGAAACAAAAACCATTGCCGATCATTTCGAATTTTAAAAACTTTTTTATTCATTGGATAAAAACCAATGAACTGCGTAATACCCCATTTGATTGCAAAAGCAACGTATAATATTTACACCGTTTAGGTACAAACGAAAGGTCGTCGGTATACCCGATGGCCTTTCACCTTTACCGAACATTGTTGAAAGGAGCTCTTTTCTACAGGGACTGTGCAAGAATTTCCGCTATATCCAGTGTTCGAACCTGTTCCTCAGAATTATGTGCCTTAGTACCATCAAGCATCATCGTAAGGCAATACGGGCAGGCCGTGGCAATAACCTCAGCCCCTGTTGACAGAGCTTCCTTTGCCCGAACCTCATTGATACGCTGCTGTCCGTTGCCGATTTCTTCCTCCATCCAGTTGCGTCCCCCTCCAGCGCCGCAGCAAAATGCCCCTTTCCTGTTGCGCTCCATCTCAATTACACTTACTCCGGGTACTGCCTGCAGGACAGAACGAGGTGCCTCAAATACATCGTTGTGACGTCCAAGATAACAACCGTCATGATAGGTCACCTTGGCATTAAAAGAACCTGTCGCCGTGATTTTACCGCAGCGGACAAGGTCGGCAAGAAGCTCTGAGTGATGGATGACTTCAAATTCGCCACCAAAATCGGGATAATCATTTTTAAAAGAATTGAAGCAGTGGGGACAAAGAGTAATTATTTTCGTAACCCCCATTTCCTTAAACAGCTCCACATTTGCTGCCGCCAATGGCTGGAACTCAAATTCGTTGCCCATCCGGCGAATCGTCTCGCCGCAGCACGGCTCATCATTACCGAGAACGCCGTAATTCACGCCTGCTGCATTCAGAACCTTTACCAATGATCTGCTCACCGCTTTAGCCCGGTTGTCATATGCTCCAGCACATCCTACATACAAAAGGTACTCGGCCTCATCTGACCATGCAGGAACTTCCAAACCATGCATCCAATCACCCCGGCTGCTGCTGGAAAGTTTCCACGGATTGCCGCTTTGGTAGCAGTTGAAAGCTCGCTGCACATCTTCTGGCATTTGAGCTTCCGTCATGACCATATAACGCCTTAAATCAACAATTTTCTGCACATGTTCATTAGAGACAGGACAGGCTTGTTCACAGGCTCGGCAGGTCGTACAGGACCAGATAAACTTCTCGGGAAAAATTCCTTCCACAATCATCTTATCAAGGACAGATTGCTCAGCCTCCGTAAATTCAGGCTTTTGCTCTCCCGCAGCTTTAATTTTATCCAATAAAGGTGCTTTCTCTTCCATATGAGCTCGCAGCTCCACATGCAGCGCACGGGGATCTAGAGGCTTACCTGTCTGGAAAGCCGGACATTGTTCCGTACACCGGCCGCATTGCACGCAGGTGTAGGTATCAAAAAGTTGTTTCCAGGTGAACTCTTCGGCTTTATTAACACCAAAGGTTTCCGCTGTTTCATCTTCAAAATCGATTTTTTCCAGAGAACCTTTGGGGCGTAACGTATGCCAATAGGCATTGGCTGGCGCAAATGCCAGATGCAGATGCTTAGAATGAGGAATGAGCACTCCCATCAAGCCCATTGCCAGAAAATGGGTCCACCACGCTCCTGTTGCTATGCTTTCGAGAGTTGCAGGCGAATATTGTTCCAGCAATCCCGATACAAAATTGGAAAAAAAGGCACTGCCCCGAATAGCGGTATTTTCTCCAAGTGCAAAATTGGCACCGTTGTATAAAAGATCTCCAGTGACGATAAGACTAATGAAGCCAAGAATTGCAAAAGCTTCCGCAGAATTATTGATGCGATCCGGTTTCAGCACCGTACGCCGAAGCAGCGCCACAATAACCCCCATATACACCAGCAGAAGAAAAACTTCTTTCAGCCCGATAAATAGCCAATTGTCACCAATCAGTGGCACCGGAATACCAAATAGCCCTTCCACCGCCAGATTCATCGCACCAAAACCGAGCACAATAAACCCCCACATGATCATAACGTGGGCGAAGCCGGAAATCGGATCCTGTATCACTTTATCCTGGCCCACTACATTTGTCAGAAAATATTTCAGTCGATCACCAGGTCGATCATTCCTCTTCTCTGGTTTCCCATGAAGAGTATTTTTGAACCGGCGAAAGATCATATACGCCATCGAACCAAAAGTAACCCCCATCCAGGCTAAAAAGACTACGATCTTCATCATAATCAACCACTCCCTCTTCCAATCTTCAATTCATTTGCAATATGATCTAAACAATGGTTCTACTAGGACTACAACTTAAAATAGTCTGATACCCTTTCTAGGGGAACCTCTAATAAGCCCATTGTTTTGTTATATAAATAAATGCTAAAACCTCGCTTACAACGAAAGACACACTGTAGACAAATGCTTCTGTTGCAATACACATAAGCATCCTCATCGGATAAAGGGAATACCACGGGCGGCTGCTTCTTTGAAGTCACATACTTCATGTAACCTCCGACGAAGGTCTTAAGTATAATCCACTCTGGATTGTTTTCTGGCTGCTTCGTTTCCCAAAATACCTGGACCGCATTTTGGTTGAAGCCTCCAACAATCTTGTAATCTATATTAAATTCAGTCGGCGCATCCTCCAGCTGCTGCGGCTTTAGCTGCTCCATGGACGTGCCGCAGCAAGCCGGTTCTTTAGCTGGCATATCATAGCCCATTCCCTGATATAGCCTGCTGCAAAGATTACAGCGGTAGATTACCATATCGGGACATTCCGGCCAGGGTTTTCTGGCTGCCTTGCTTCTTAGCGGTCCAAATTGCATTACTGCCAAATCCTCCCTCTCCCAATACATTTTAAAACCGTTTCTTATCGCAGAATACGATCTTTGGGTTTTCTCAACAGCCTATTTTTAAAGAGGGGCATCGGCCATGATGCCGATGCCCCTCTGGCAGTTTCGGATTACTCCTCATACTTTAAAACGCCACCGTGTGCTATCGTCTGACGGGAAATGGTAATGCGCTGTACAGTTGGAGTACCTTCTTCTAGCCACATTGCACGGGAATCGCGATACAGACGTTCAACAGGACCATATTCGCAATCTTCGAAATATCCAATACCACCGAAGATCTCCAGCATCTCATCGCCACATAACTTAGTGACTTGAATGCTAAACAGTTTGCACATAGCCGCCTTCTCTTCAATGTATTCTCCTTTAGGATCTTTCTCATAGTCCTTAGCGAAGTCATAGACCATAGTACGCAAAGCATGGATATATGTAGCCATATCGGCAATCTTCATTCTGATCGCCTGACGTTTAATAATGGGCTTGCCAAAAGTTACACGATCGTGAGCCCGTTTGAGGCTTATGTCCAACATGCGCTGAGCCATTCCTAAATTACTGGCCGCAATATGGACACGGGAAACCGATAGGGAATGAATCGAAATATGAAGGCCATCACCAATTTTACCAAGCAAATATTTCTTATTAACTCTCATGTTCGTAAACTTTAAGCCGGTATGTCCCGAACCACGGCAGCCCATCATGTGCGGCATGGGAGTCGTTTCATAGCCCGGGGTATTGCAAGGAACCATGAAAGTGGAGAGACGGTGCTCCTTATCAGCTTTAGGGTCGGTAACACAAGTAATATAAGCATAATTGCAGCAATCAGTATGGGAAATCAAGAATTTTTCTCCATTAATGACGTAATCGTCGCCGTCTTTTACGGCCAATGTCTGAAGATCGGCACCCGTTCCGCCTTTTTCTTCGGTAACGGCCCAGCAGGTGAATACAGATCGATCTTGGAATCCAGGCATTAACTCAGCCTTGAGCTCTTCGGTACCAAAATCGTATAGAGGACGCCAGTTCAAATCCATGGCATAGTGGAGATGCATGCGCATTCCGCCCGGCCCACGACTAAATTCTTCCTGAACCTTAAGGATTTCCAGCTCAGAGAGCCCCCATCCCCCATACTGTGTTGGAAGAGAACAGCGATACAAATTATTTTTGATACCGAGTTGATAAAACTCCTCGGGAAACACATTCGTATCCTCAATTTCTTTCTGCATTTCATCGAAACGGCCCTCGGTCAGTGCACGAATCTGCACCAAATAGGCTTTAAATTCTTCCTGCGTTAATTTACTCATATTTTCCTCCTTCAGTTTTACATAGTACAGACTATACAGGCTAATCCTTCTGTAGTCTGGGTTCTTACTTCCCTTATTCAAATGTACTATACTTTATAATGTATAACAATTTAGTGTTTATAAAGATTGGAAATATTGTGAATATTGATTAAACAATGGATACTTTCTTTAGTCTTACTAATCAATCGTAAATGCAGCAAATCCACTTGTAGAGCCTTAGCAGCTTACTAAGCTGCCGTTATCATTTGGATGTGTTCCGCTTGCATCCCTCATAATTTTTAGTACAGAGCTCTCATACGCAAAAAGCCAATCTACCTCTTTAGCTCCTAAAGAAGTAGATTGGCTGACAAATTGTTACGTTGCCAAGTAACAGTACTAGTGTATTAGGATTCGTTTTGCTTCAGCTGGCGTACGAGCTGCAATCAAACAATCAATAATCTCATCGTTTGTCAATTTGCCTCCCAGCTCTTGAACAAGTTCTCTCCCATCGGTAGCCGCAGCAAACAAACAGACAACATTTACGCGGTAATTCTCACCCCATGGTATGGCCTCAGGAAAGATCGCCAATGCCACTGATGTCTGATTTACATATCGCGGGTCTTCCCCATGAGGAATGGCTACTCTCAGACTTAAAATCGGTACTCCGATTAACTCCCTCTTAACTACATCCGTTGCGAATTCAGGCTTAACCAAATCTCTAGAAAGCAGACTTTGTGTGAGCAAGTCAATTACTTGCGGTTTACTCCATTCCGGATTAGGATAAAAGATTAACTCCTCTTGGATAACTTCTGCCACTGTTATTATTGGACCTGGTGAGCACTGCAGGATGGATGTTATTTTTCCCTTTACGATTTGATCAACTGTGATAAAGGGAACTCCAGGCAAACCAGGATCTAACGTTCCAACTACAGCTTTAATCGAATGAGTCTTCATAATTTTCCGAACCTCATCTGCAAATGCTTGTCGGTCTGCTAATCCTATGCAAATTATTTCTGTTTGTTCCTGCTGCCTGCCGAGCTGCCGTTCTACTTCTTTCTGTAATTGCATAGCTGCTCCTTTTCCCGTAATGCAGATCGCCAAAATGGCTGACTTACTCTTATTGAAGGATACATCACTTTGCTGCAATTCTGTACTTAGGTTTTCCCCATTCAAATAAGGCTGCCCTAATATTTCCACCAATTCATCCAACTCTGTATCTGGAAGTAGTGCTCGCCTAACTGCTTCAATCACCATCATCGTATATACCGGCCCTACCGACCGAATAGGGATACCGGTTATGGCAGTGATCTGGCTGCCGAAATTGGCTAATGATCCCATATCGACAAGTAAGAGTACCCCCTTGCCCTCATTCATTTGCATAACAATTTCAATAGTACGCTCTAACGCAGTCTCTGAACTTTCATCCAAGGACATTTCAACCGCCTTAGCATGGTTAACTCCTAACAGTCTGTTAGCGACTTCCGCCATTCCTACGGCGACATGTCCGTGGGATAAAACTAGAATTCCTACCCGCCCATCTGCATCTTGCCGGCAATACATTGTCAAATATAATGTGATGAAGCCAATTTCCTCTTCTGGCAGTCTCACTCCGGTTTGTCCTAGAAAACAATCTGCCATTTCCCGGGCTATAGCAAATTCACGGGCATATTCATATTTTGTTTTTTCCAAATGGGGATTAATAATTCGTTTATTTTGTTTCATTCGTTTTAGTGTCTCCGTTAAATGAATGGATAATCCTACAACGATCTGTTCACTTGGCCGGATTAAGATATCAGCAGCTTTCTCGATCATCGCTTCGACGATATCAACCATCACTTTATCAACGACTTTATATAAATCGGCCTTTACAATAGGTTCCGGTGAATCATTGGCTCTTTTAATCCACTTCCATAGCTTCGCTTCTAACTCCGATCCAATGATTTGGTTAATTTCTACTTGAGAAACGCCCTGAATGGAAAGCTTTCCATATCGTTCTTCAATATAAGAGTAGATTTGCCGTGGTACTGAGTACAGTTCATCTACATATACCATATTTTCTTTTCCCGGCAAAATTTCACAGCTGGTAATTCGCAGTTTCTCAATTTTATCGCGCTGATGCTGAAGTTTAAGCAGTCCGCGTCGTACATGCGCAGGGAGATTGGGAACTGTAATATAGAGTGTTTTGCTGCCGCTGGTAATGAGATTTAAGAATCCTCTGGCACACGCTACCTGTATATCTGCAGATAACTGCCCAATGTTACTGGAACAATCATAGAGCAAAAGTGACTTTAGTACATCAGCATCAATATATAAGGAATTCCCGGTACGCTGTGCTTCATGTTTTAAGAAAAAGTGAATTAATGCCAGTCTTTCCTGTAAGGGCCTCTCCTGGAGGGTGGGCAGCTCTATAACCATAGGAACCCGGCGGCGGAATGTAGCCAGCAAGGCAGCTGACTGCACCTCTGTAGTAGCCATAATTAGCATAATCGTTACTTGGCGCAAACTTTCGGTTTCCCCCATCCGTCGAAATTTTCCCTTATCAATAAGATAAAATAATATTTCCTGCCCTTCTGGCGGCAGTCGGTGTACTTCATCTAAAAAGAGTATCCCACTGTCAGCTTTTTCAATAAGCCCTTCTTTAGAGCGTTCAGCACCAGTAAAAGCACCTTTCATATGACCACACAGCTGGGATAGCAGTAATTGCGGATTATCAGCATAATCCGCACAATTAAACACGACAAAGGGAGCCTTTGTACTTAGCCTTCCTGAATCCACAGCAAAACGATACATCGCTTCTGCCAGATCGCTCTTCCCAACCCCAGTAGCACCTAGCAGCAGCGTATGAAGTCCTTGTGGAGGATACAAAATAGCTGCTTTTGCCTGTTCGATAATTGGAAATAGGCTTCCCTTCTGTCCAATCAAGTTATCAAATGCAGTGCTGATAAATTCTTTAACTCCTCTTTCAATACTTGCACCTATTCTGAAAGTCTGAACCGAGCTTTTTAGTTCTTCCATGCTATATGATGCATTGCTTAACAACTGCTCGATTGTAAAACGGGATACAGAAAAACCCATTTGCTGCAATTGTCCCGTTACCCCTCGCTTGGATATACCTGGATTGCTTTCTAAGACTTGCCGAATGCTTTCGCATAAAATGGGTTTTCTCCGCTCTCTGGAGTCAGGGATCTTTAGTTTTTGCCGCAAAAGGGTGGTTTCACCGCGGGAAATAGACAATTTCTTTGCTAATGCTTCATCGGTATAAGGATTTTTTCTATCCTCAGTATCAATTAAAACTTGTAATCGTTCTTCCTTCATCCCTACCATAATCTCCCCTTTGCAGCATTATATTTTGAAAACGGAAGATACGCCCTTTCTAAACCGCTGCCATTTAAATGTAGCATGCAGACGTCAGATGTACCTAGTGATTTTGCCCATATTCATATAAAAATACATTTCTTGCTTTTTCGATTTCAGATGGATTTAACGGTATGGGATCACCTTTGCATTTCGCTAAATGATAGACTTTTGCTCCATCTTCCAGCATTACTGCGGCCACTAATGCATGTCTAACCGAACTCCCCACAGCTATTACTCCATGATTCGCTAATAAGCAGGCATTTTTATCGCCGATTGCTTCTATCACAGCAGACCCAATTCCCCCCTCGCCAACGGGGCTATACTTCGAAATAGGAACACTGCCGCCGACTTCGTTTGCCAGAGTAGTGCTGCAGCAGGGAATTTCTTGATGCAGCATGGCAAAACTGCAGGCATAAGGCGAATGGGTATGTATAATACCATATAAATTGGGTTTATTCCTATATATGTATAAATGGTCTTTCAAATCCACAGAAGCCTTCCATTTTCCCTCTATCCTACTTCCTTTGCTGTCTACAATCACAATATCCTCTGGATCTAGTTTCTCATAATCCATGCCGCTTGGAGTAATCGCTATATATCCGCTTTCTTTATCTCTGCCGCTTACATTACCTCCCGTAAGTGTTACTAAGCCGTAGCGGACTAATTGCAAAGCTGCCTCCAAAACCTCTTTTCTAAGCTCTTCCAGCATTATACGTTCTCCTCCTTATCCTTTACTTCAATACATTGCTTGCCGGTATATGAAAAGAATACCGGCAAGCAGTATAGCGATATTAAGCTTGTATATCCTCTTGGGCATCTCTGCGCTTCGTAATTTTATTATTGATAACGGCCATAGCTCCAACGACTGCTACCAAAACAGCCACACCAGCAACCTTTAAACCAGTCAGCTGCAAAATAATCCAGGTAAGAGGATTGGCTCCATCACAAATAGAAGCAATCTGCGTAGCACCACTGGGCATCTTGAAATTAGCATTTATGGCAAGCTGTGTATGCAATGGTGCCATATCCGTAGCAATTAGTAATCCGATCGTCACCATGACCAGCCCCACAATAAAGGTTCTAAATACATTGCCTTTGGTTACGGGAACCACCATAGCCAGCATGAAGGGAAGTACTGCTAAATCAGCAAAGGGAAGCACGCGTTTTCGATGAAGCACAGCGGCCAGGATGATGGTAATCGGCACAAGCACTAAGGCAGCTGCCATGCAGGCAGGATGTCCGATAGCTACAGCCGAGTCTAAGCCAATATAGATTTTTCCGGCATTCTTAAACCGCTTCTGTATAAATTCCTGTGCTGAATCAGATATGGGTAAAAGTCCCTCCATAAGCATAGAAGCCATTTTGGGAATCAGCACCAAGCATCCTCCCATTGTAATACCTACCGTTAAAATGGTTTTCACATCATATCCCGCGAGAGCACCAATAATCAAACCTAATATACTGCCAATAATGAGAGGTTCACCAAATATGCCAAACTTTTCTTGTAATGTTTCCGGATCCGCTTTGACATCTCGAATGCCAGGAATCATATCAATGATTTTGTTAATTACAATAGCAATCGGAACATAGGCTGCCGAAAAACCATGGGGCAGGGAAACGCCGGGCAGTTTGTTGTATTCTTCGACTCCAGGGGCTGTCCAATCTGCAAGATAAAATACAATGATCATATTCACAATCGCAGCAAAACCACCCCATACTATACTATCGGTAGCCGCTGTAACCAAGGCACCAGTAAAAGCAAAGTGCCAATAATCCCAAATATCCACATCAACCGTTCTTGTCTGTTTTGTGATCAAAAGTATAATATTGACTACTAATCCAATAGGTATGATGATCGCTCCCACAGTTGACGCAAAAGCGATGGCAGCAGCAGCAGGCCATCCCACATCAATCACGGTCAATTGCAGCCCAAGCTTTTCTACCATAGCGTGTGAAGCGGGACCTAGCGTACTGGTTAATAAACCGATAACTAAGTTTAAACCAATGAACCCTACACCAACCATTAAACCTGAACGGATCGCCTTGCTTAATTTAGCACCTAAACATACCCCTAATATGGTGATAATAATTGGCATCATAACACTGGCACCTAAGCCGACAATGTAACTTATTATTTCCATGTATGATTCCCCCTCAATTAAATTTTGAGATGATCAATAATTTGCTCTACTACTTTATCCACCCCAATTCCAGTTAAAAAAGCAGTTCCTGTTACTACCGGAATATTAATTTTTGCCGATACCTGAGTTGTCGCTACAACTAAGTCATTGTCTGATGCCATAGACGCGATTTCTGCAATTTTACATTGATTAATCTTTACTAGTTTCAGTTTTCCTCTTTTTTCTAGAGCATCTTTTAATTTATTAACTGCCATCGTAGAGGTACATACCCCGGTTCCACAAGCAACCAAAATTCTTTTTTCTCCAGCCATATCCTTTTCCTCCTCAAAATTGTACTATGCTTTTGCCTTATTTCCAGTCACAGCCTCTGCTTGCTATAAATTCCATCCCTCCTCTTTTTTTTACCTTTTAGCAAGCAAGGGCAGAACGCAATAACTGATATGTAGTACTTGTATTTGTTTTAGATGCCAGGTTATGCAGAAGCTCCTTATTCTGGAACAAGCCTGCCAATTTCTGCAGGAATACAGGCTGCTCATGAGCATCCTTTAATGCCAGCATAAATATAATCGAAACCTCAATCTCTACTTTGGGATTCTCCATATTGGCAAAGCGAACCGGCTTTTCCAGCACGCCTACTGCCATAGCACCCTGGATCACATGTTCTACATCCGTATGGGGAATAGCCACATTTATTTTTCCCGTGCATAATCCCGTAGGGAAAGCTTTCTCCCGTTTTTTAACTGCCTCTAAATAGGTATCCTTCACAAAACCGTATTGCTTTAAACCAAGTGCCAGCTTCTCAATGGCATCTTCTCGTCTGCTTGCCACAAGAGGCACCATTATTAACTCTTCCTTTAGTAGCAGCGTAAAATCCACTATCATCAACCCCTCCTTAGACTCAATCTTGTTTTGTTGTACATGCTTCATTACAATAGAACCACATTACCCGTAAGCGATTCTAACACTATATATTGCAAATAACGTGCCAAACAAAATATACCACTGCATATAGCATATACACGTAATAAATAGTCTGGATTTTCCATCCCATAGCCTTTCATGCTTACATTTTTTAGATCATTTTATTACAAAATATACCGACACATCCTGCTGCATAACATTATCTGCCAACAATCTCATTAACTGGCATTTTTAGTTATACTAAGACATCCAGCAGGGCTAACTGCTTTGAAAATGGATAAATTCTATTGTATGATGTACAAAAATGCCGGATTAACAACTTTACGTTGTTTTTCCGGCAATAGGATTTTGATAGCGACATTACATATGAGTTTTAAAACTGCTTGTTTAGTAAATGATCCACTCAATACTATTACGAGGAGATACTTATTTTCGGAGAAAATCCTTCTGCGGCATGATAGGAAGAACGTACCAACGGGCCACAGGCAGCATGAGAAAAACCAAGCTGTTTTGCTAATTGCTGGTATGATTGAAACTGTTCCGGTACTATATATTCTACAACTGGAATATGCTCTGGAGAAGGAGCTAGATATTGTCCTACTGTCAAGCTATCACAACCTACACTGCGCAAATCAGCCAGCGTAGCTGCAACCTGAGCTGGTGATTCTCCCAGACCAACCATAATTCCTGACTTAGTTACGATTTGAGGAGCATTTTTCTTCACGTATTGCAGCACATCTAAAGACCGCTGATAATTGGCTTGAGGACGCACACGAGAGTATAGGGCGGGGATGGTTTCCACATTGTGATTGATTACTTCCGGCTGAGCAGCAATAATGATGTCTAAGGCTCTTTCTTCACCTTGTAAATCCGGAATTAAAACTTCAATTAAGGTACCTGGAGAAAGCTCACGGATTCTTTGTATGGTATGTGAAAAATGGGCAGCTCCTCCATCAGCAAGATCATCACGTGTAACGGAGGTGATCACTACATAGTTAAGCCCTAACTTCTTCACCATCTGAGCGACACGCAGTGGTTCATCCTGATCTACAGGCTGCACAACGCCTTTAGGAACAGCGCAAAACCGGCAGCGCCTTGTGCATTGACTCCCTAATATCATAAATGTAGCTGTCCTTGACGCATAACACTCACCAAGATTAGGACAATGAGCTCCAGAACAAACCGTGGTTAAAGAGAATTCATCCAACAACCCATGCATCTCCTGAACACTGCTATTTCCTGACACATGCCCCTTCAGCCAAGATGGTCTTACTGCTTCTCCTAACCAACGTCCTTCTGCCAGCTCCCAATGTTGAACTCCAAATACAGCCATAAAGTGGGTGGTTAGTGTTTCTCGTACCATCTGCATTTGAGGTGCTTTTCCCAATATCTTCGCCATGCTGGTTACGCCTCGCCCTGTAATCCCGCAAGGTGTAATCAATTGGAAATAGGATAAGTCAGCATCAATATTAAGAGCAAAGCCATGATAACTCAGCCAGCTTTTCATACCAATACCAATAGCGCAGATCTTTTCCCTGCCCACCCACACACCTGTATATTCCTTATCTCTAACTCCCTCAATTCCATAATCTCTCAAGGTGCGAATTACGACTTCTTCCAGTTTCTCCACATAAGCATGGACATCCTGGCCATAATGACGCAGATCCAGCAAGGGATAGCCTACTAACTGACCCGGACCATGAAATGTAACATCCCCACCCCGATCCACCTGGCAGACTTCGCAGCCTTTGACTGCAAGTACAGCATCTTCTGCAAGAATATTAGCCCTTTCCCCTTTGCGTCCTAGAGTGATTACGGGGGGGTGCTCCAGCAATACCAATGCATCTTCATTGATCTGTCCCTGACGGCGCCCTTTGACAAAGGAGTGCTGAAATTCCCAGCTATGCTGATAGGGAGTAAGTCCCCAATTTAATACAATCACAATTCCACCTCCTAGACCACAGCAATTTAAAACAATAATAAGAAAAACGCTGACGCGCCCCGTTAGAAATAAAACGTTTTGAACCGTGAAGATGAAGACCCTGAAGAAAGGAACTCAAATAAATTTTGATACATTTTTTTAATAGCTACTTTGCTATGAAGTGTATACCTTGCCCCATTGCCACGTGAGCGGCCTCCATAATGGCTTCTGACAGAGTAGGGTGAGGATGAATCACATGAGCCAGTTCTTCCAGAGTAGCTTCCATAGATTTTGCCAATACGCCTTCCGAAATCAGATCGGTTGCATGAGGTCCAACAATATGTACTCCCAAGATTTCACCATATTGTTCCTCACAAATTATTTTTACAAAGCCCTTTGTTTCTCCGTAAGCCATGGCCTTGCCACTCGCTTGAAATGGAAATTTACCCACTTTTATCCTGCCATATTTTTCTTTGGCTGCCTGTTCATTCATACCAACCCAAGCAACTTCCGGATTCGTATAAATGCAAGAAGGAATGGCATCATCATGATAGGAAGAATTGATTCCCGCTGCGTTTTGCGCTGCAACAATCCCTTGAGCGGAAGCCACATGTGCCAGTTGAATACCGCCTACTACATCTCCGATGGCAAAAACGCCTGAAATACCGGTTTCCATTTGTGCATTCACCGGGATACCCTTTTTCCCGTGCAAATGCAGACTTTCAATTCCTGCAACGCTGGCTGCCCGCCCAGTTGAAACTAGCACTTTTTCCCCTTCTACCCTATACGTTATATTATCAATCTGGTACTCAACGGCTAACGCAGCTTCTGCCTTTGCTATCTTACTCACTTTGGCATTGGTAAAGAAGGTCACTCCCAATTTTTCCAAAGAGCTTACCAGCACTTCTACTGCTTCTTTGTCTGCCATCGGTAAAAGAGCAGGCATCATCTCAATGATGGTTACCTTGCAGCCAAAGGTCTGCATTAAATAAGCAAACTCCAAACCAATAACGCCGCCGCCAATAATTACCATGGCTTTTGGAATGACAGATAAATCTAAGGCTTCATCACTGGTTATGACCCCCGGAAGATCAAATCCGGGAATCGCTGGAACAAAAGGCTTTGATCCCGTAGCCAAGATTAGTTTCTCGGTTGTAATCGTTGTAGTTCCTGATTTTTCATTAACTTCCACTTGGTGAGGGGTAATCACCTTACCGCTTCCACTATATAAATCGATTTTATTCGCCTGAATTAAGCCCTTTACGCCATTAACCAGCTGTTTTACAATTCCATCCTTGCGGGCAAAAATTCTCTTAGCATCCACGCTGACAGTAGAAGCTTCAATACCAAATTCTTTTGCCTTATTGATGGTTTCATAGACTTCTGCACTTCTAAGCAAAGCCTTGGTTGGAATGCAGCCCCGATTCAGACATGTTCCCCCTAGAGAATCTTTTTCCACCAATGCCACTTTGAGTCCGCATTGAGCAGCTTTAATGGCGGCTACATAACCGCCTGGCCCTCCCCCTAGTACTACAACCTGATAGTTCATCGGTTTTCCTCCTTAAAAGAGACTCATATCCATCTTAGATAAGCTGTAAGTAATCTTCTAGCAGTTCTTTTATTCTTCTTAAAAATTCTGCCGCTTGGGCTCCATCTACTGCCCGATGATCAAAGGAAAGAGATAAGGACATTCGCGGCTGAATGATCATTTCTCCATCCTTGGCAACCACTTTATCCTGCAATTGTCCAACCCCAAGAATACAAACTTCCGGGGCATTGACAATAGGTGTAAATGTATCGATGCCATACATGCCTAAGTTGGTTACAGTAAAAGTCCCCCCTGACATTTCGTCTGGCAGTAATTTTCCCTCTTTTGCCTGCGTCGCCAATTCTTTTGCCCGCTTTGTAATTTGTTCAATACTTAAAGTATCTGCATTTTTTATGACTGGCACCACTAAACCATTTGGCAAGGCCACTGCCATACCAACATTCACTTCATCACAAATTTCCAAACCATCCGAATGCAGCCTGGCATTAATCACTTGCTGGTATTCCCGTAATGCTTTGGCGACGACTTTAATAATAAGATCATTATAAGAAGGCTTTACACCGATGCGCTTCTCAATACCAGGTATAAGCTTTTTGCGCAGTTCTACCATGCCCGACATATCTACTTCCATGTTATGCGTAACGTGAGGCGCTGCCCATGCATCTGTCATATGATCAGCAATGACTTTACGCATTCCTGCTAACGGCTTGTGAACTCCCTTGTTTTTTGACCCTGGTTTTGTCACAGCACTTTCAACATCTGCTTTCACAATCTTACCGCCAATACCAGTACCTGTAACTTCCGCCAGGTCCACACCTTTATCCTGAGCAATTTTTTGCGCCAGGGGACTGGCTTTATAATTCGTAACGTCTACTGCAATAATTCTCCCGCCAGGACCGCTTGGAAGAACAGCGCGTAAATCAATCTCTTCTTCACGGGCTATACGCTTTGCTGCCGGGCTGGCTTTGACTTTACCGTTAATTCCATCTGCGCTTTGCACGGGAGCGGGAGTTGTTGCTGCCACTTGCGCTGTATGCTGCTCTTCAGTCTTTTGAGCCTCGGCAGCATGGCTCTCTACCTTTTCTCCCGGCTGACCAATATAAGCAATGGGTTTATTAACTTCAACAATATCACCCTCTGCTGCGATTATGGCCAGCACTTGCCCTGCAGCAGGAGCTTCGACCTCCATATTTACTTTATCCGTCAATATCTCCAGCAATATTTCGCCTTCCGCAACCGAATCTCCGACCTTTTTGAACCAGGTAACAATGGTACCTTCTTCCATGGTCATCCCGAGTTTCGGCATTAACAATTCTGTCGCCATCCTATATTCCTCCTGCTTATACAATTTCCCTAACTGCGTTTACGATGTCATCTACCTGAGGCACAGCACTCTTCTCCAGTTCCATACAATAAGGGATCGGAATGTTTTTTCCTGCAACGCGTTTTATTGGTGCATCCAAATAGTCAAAAGCTTCACTTTCCATCACTTCAGCTGCCACTTCACCGCCGAAACCGCCTCTTTTGCAGGCTTCATGCACAATGATCAGTTTACCCGTCTTAATTACGGATTTTACCAGTGTTTCTTTGTCAAATGGCACCAAAGTACGAGGATCGATTACTTCTACATCGATGCCTTCTTTCGCTAAGAGTTCTGCGGCTTCCAGCGATCGGTGAACCATTACGCCTGTAGCAAGTACAGTAACATCCCTGCCAACTCGTTTTACATCTGCTGCTCCAAAGGGAATGACATAGTCCTCTTCCGGTACTTCTCCTTTTTTGTTATAAACCGTTTTTGTCTCAATAAATACAACAGGATTGTCATCCCGAATCGCTGTTTTTAATAAACCTTTCACATCATAAGGTGTGGAAGGCATAACTACCTTTAAACCCGGCACATGAACAAGCCAGGCCTCTAAGCTCTGAGAATGCTGAGCTGCCGCACCTGTTCCCGAACCCCCTGGCATTCTTAGCACCATAGGGACCTTTGCTTTGCCGCCAAACATATAGCGCATTTTAGCAGCCTGATTGACTAAGGAATCCATAGCAATTGTAATAAAATCACTAAACATAATTTCCGCGATGGGACGCAGACCTGTTACAGCCGCACCTGCCGCAGCACCTGCAATAACACCTTCAGAAATGGGGGTGTCCCGTACTCTTTCTTCGCCAAATTCCTCAAGCATACCCAAAGATACGCCAAACGCGCCGCCATATACCCCTACATCCTCACCTAGTAAAAATACATTTTCATCCCGGCGCATTTCTTCTTGCATAGCTTGTCTTACAGCCTCTTTATAGGTTATTAATGCCATCGTCATTCACTACTCCTTCACAACATTATGCATATACATCTTCCTCTAAGGTTTCAATACCAGGGTAAGATCCCTGTTGAGCAAATTCTACCGCACGATCAATATCGTCTTTCGCACTTGCTGTAATTTCATCTGATTCTTGCTGTGAGATTATATCGTTTTGAATCAGATATTTTTCAAAGGCTTTAATAGGACACCGTTCTTTCCATGCCTCAATTTCTTCTTTTGTCCGATACCGATTGGCATCACTCTTGGAATGTCCCAGCCATCGATACGTGATTCCTTCTACAATAGAGGGACCTTCACCACTTCTGGCACGTTCTACTGCTGCCAAGGTTGCCTCGTATACTTTTATAGGATCATTGCCGTCCACAGTAATACCAGGCATCTCATAAGCAGCTGCACGATCTGCTATATTAGCAACGGCAGTACTTCTTGCAACCGACATAGACATACCATAATGATTGTTAGTACACATAAATACCACAGGCAGCTTCCAAATCGACGCTAAATTCAAGGCTTCATGAAAAGAACCTTCATTGCTGGCTCCATCACCAAAGAAGCACAGAACTACTTTTCCAGTTTTTTTCATCTGCTGCGTAAGAGCAGCGCCTACAGCAATGGCAAAGCCGCCGCCAACTACGCCATTGGCACCTAAATTACCTTTTTCTAAATCGGCAATATGCATAGAGCCCCCTTTCCCTTTGCAGTAACCATTAGATTTTCCCATCAATTCAGCCATCATACGATTTAAGTCCGCATCTTTACCGATGCATTCCCCATGTCCCCGATGGGTACTGGTAATTAAATCATCTGCATGCAGCGCAGCAGTAGAACCAATAGCGAAAGCTTCTTGACCAATGGACAGGTGAGTCGTGCCATGAATCATACCTTTTGCAAAAAATGCATCAACCTGGGATTCAAAAAACCGAGTATGCAGCATTTTCTTATACCAGCTTAGTAACGTTTCTTTACTTAATGTCATTGTCAATTCCTCCTATATACTTAGTCATTGCGATAGATTGAAAGAATCCTTCTATAATCAACCACTCCTTTACTATTATTCTAAATTATTTATTCATGAACATTTGTTCATAGATAAGAACGAATGTTCATGAATGGTTAAAAAAATAGATGAATATAACTATAAAGAATTATTCACCAACGAATAATGAACTAAAAACTGCAACAATAAACGGTCCCAAACATTTGTTCAAGGTTTTAACTTTTGTAATTTTTCTTAATTTTATAGTAATTCAATTTTTTCATTCTGTCAATAATAAAAATCAGCAGTTTTTGCTGCATTACTATCGATCTTCCTTACTTCTTTACTGCACTAAGATCCCCCGCGGCCTACTTTACAGTAGAAATGGAACATAGTATAATTTAGTCACTATAAGGCGGTTGGTTATTAAAATAGTCTTAACGTAACGATTTCCTTGTATCATCTATATGAAAAAAGTAATTTCACTTTTTGTTCAATTTTTGAGGTGAATCATGTCTATTTACGATAACGAAACCACATTGATAGCTAAAATTGCATGGCTATACTATGTCCAAGGCCTAACGCAAGATAACATTGCCAGTAAATTAGGCTGCTCACGACCTACTATTACACGCCATTTAGCAAAAGCTAAAGAACTTGGAATTGTAGAAATAAAAATAGCAGACCATTTTCGTACTTGCTTTGATACAGAATATGCTCTAAAAGCTCGTTTTGGGCTAGAAGAGGTCATTGTAATTCCATCTGGCAACACATTAAGTGAAAACCTAAAAGGTATTGGAAAAGCTTGTGCCGATTACCTGCAGCGAACACTGCAGGATCAGGATATCTTAGGCATAGCCTGGGGATCTTCGATTTATGAGGTAGGTAAGGCTCTACAACTAAAAAAAGACTTAGACCTAACAGTGATTCAACTCATGGGCGGGCTAAACAGCAGCGAAAAAATAAACCCGGAAGAAATTGTTAAGCTGATTGCAACGCAGCTGCGTGCTTCAGGGATCTGGCTTAACACACCAGCAATTGTCAGCTCCGCTAAAATCAAGAAAGCGCTGCTTAGTGACCCAGGTGTCAGCAGTGTTTTAGAAAAAGCTCAAAGTTGTACAAAAAGTCTCTTTGGGTTAGGAGAAGTCAGCCTTGACTCCTCTTTAATCGTCAGCAACGGCATTACCACTGCAGAAATGGAACAACTTCATAAATTGGGTGCCGTAGGCAACATCTTAGGTCAATTTTTTGATATAAATGGTAAGCTTATTCATTCTTTCCTGGATGATCGTCTCATTGCTGCTCCACTAAATACGCTGCAGTCTATTCCAATTCGTATTGGTGTAGGCAGTGGTGGTCAATATAAAGTGAAGGCTATTTTAGGAGCTCTTCATGGTGGCTTTATCAATGTGCTGATCACGGATGAAGAAACTGCACAGGAAATACTGAAAATAACGTAACATATCTTTGCATTCGATATTTCTTTTTTATTACTCTGCCGTAAACAATTGTTTACGATATCGAACCATTGTTTACTAGTTTCATATGTTTGTAACCTTGAAAAACCATATTTTATATAAAGATTTTTTGATACATATTCAATAGTAAAATTCCTCGTAAAAATAAGGAGGGTCCTACTATGTGCAAAGAGTCCTTTAAAGCGGTTTTAGTCTGCATGCGCTGTAACCAAGAGACTGTTCATGACATTGAATACAATAACAAGCTAATTGTACAAATCTCTTGTGAAGAGTGTGGAAAAACAATCGGTCCTTATAAACAGATTACCGCAACTCCTCTGCCAAGCAATCTGACTCACAAAACCACTATCACCTCTCCCGCTCCAGTTAGTAATACAGCCTTAGCAAATGAAAATACCAGGTTTGAAAAATCATCCAAAAGTTCCTCTTACCAGAGCTATGGTGAATTACTATTGTCGCGTATAATAACAAAGCCCTCTCGTTTAAATCAAGAAATCCATAAAGATTTAACAACATTCCTTTGTTCTATTCCTGTTCGCTTTATGACAAAACCTGTGCGTATTGCTAAAGAATACCGTACATTAAAGGATACTTTGCATCGATAGCATGTAATATTTTCCTTTCTCTTTATTTTAAAATCATATATTATACATTCTGTATTTTTCCACAAAGAAAAAGGGGCTGTCGCACTAAGACAGCCCCTTCGAAATTATACAACAGCAAAACAAGTATCTATAAATGATCACTCTCTCGATTTAAGCCCTAAAGAATCTCTCCTGCCGGAAAGAAGTCTATCCCCTGTACCCTTCCTGACTGCGAGAGAATGACTTCCTTGATTTGAATAATCAAATGATTTCCATTCTCTTTATTGATTCTATATTCAGTATTTTTTAACTTTTTATTAGTTGCTAATAATTATTGACAAGTATATTTTATCCGTATAAAATATACAATATAATCATGTAAGAATCTATTAACAGCAATCATCCATTAGCTAAGTCTAAAGTGACTGCTAGGTTCCATCTGTAAATGACATGATGATACCTAGTGGTTTTTTGTTTTTTGTTGATTTAAGAAAATCAAACTATTCTTTGAAATAGTAATATACAGCAATTACATAGCTCATATTAAAGGAGGATATTTTATGAAATGGACTGTAGGCAAAAAAATAGGCGGAGGTTTTTCCCTTGTTCTAGCTCTTGTTATTCTGATGAGCGGTTTTACCATCTGGAAAATAGGTGAAATAACTGCAAATTATCACACATTTAGCAAACTAAATATCGAAAAAATGGAAATGGTCCAAGGTACGGCGGCTGATATTGCAAATGAGGCAGTGACCATGCGTCGCTTCAACTTTGTTGGCGATCCCAATGATATTTCGGTCTACAATGACTATAAGGATAAATCAAACGAGCGCTTAAAATGGTTAGAAAAGAATCTTCACACTGGAACAGGATTAGAATATATTACGTCAATCAGGAAAGCAAAAGACGATTATGAAAAAATTGCTGAATTGTCTATGGCTGCAAAACAAGCCGGTAAGCTGGATCAAGTTGCTTATTATATGGCTGAAGCAGGAAGTCCATATAAAGCAACAATGACTGCTGCAGAAAAATTAACCCTCGAGACAAGATCCTATGTCATACAAGAGCAGGAACAATACGCGAAAGATGCTGCATCTTCTCAGATCTTCCTAATTGTCATCAATATTATTGTCATTATTGTATCCGGTATCATTGCATTTTTCATTTCCCGTAATATTTCACGACCCGTACATACCGTTGCTGAAGCTGCCAGCCAAATCGCTTCTGGAAACTTAGCCTCCGACCCAATAACCTACCAATCGGAAGACGAAATTGGACAACTTGCCGATGCTTTTAATAAAATGCGTACGAATTTGCGAACTGTCATATCCCAAGTATCTATCTCTGCAGAGCAACTTGCCGCTTCATCAGAAGAATTAACGGCAAGTGCCGAACAATCTGCACAGGCATCTACGCAAGTAGCTATCTCTATTATGGAAGTAGCCACAGGCACGGAAGCACAAGGACGAAACATTAATTCTGCAGCAGCAACTGTTGGAAATATAA
>CAMKSY010000023.1 GCA_946415545.1 uncultured Pelosinus sp.
CTTTATTGCATTCATGCTTATCGCCCCCGCCCCGCCGTTTTTGTTAAGGCAAACCAAGAGTACGTATCCAGCTTGCCACGCTCTGGCATTAATATATCAAGTATATCATCGACGGTAACAATTCCCACCATAACATTCTGTTCATCGACCACTGGAACCGCCAATAAGCTATATTTATTAATGACTTCCGCAACTTTTTGGTAATTATCTTCATCCTGTACTACAGCCACTTTTGTATGCATCAATTCTCTCAAGGTAGTTTGGGGCGCAGCAACAATTAATTCCCGCAATGACAAAACGCCTTGTAGATGCTCATCATCATCTACAACATATAGATAATAAATAGTTTCTGCTGTTGGCGATAGTTCTCGCAGCTGGTTGATAGCCTCTTCTGTGGTAATATGAGAAGAAAATGCAATAAACTCATTGGTCATTAACGCTCCCGCAGTACCTTGCTCATACTGCATGAGTTCTCTAACATCCTCAGCATCATCACTTTCCATTAACTGCAGCAATCCTTCGGATTTCTCAGTAGGCAGCTCACCTAAAATATCAGCGGCTTCATCGGGAGCCATTTCCTCTAAAATATCAGATGCCCGCTGAGCATCCATTTGTTCAATAATTTCTACCTGGGTATCCAGATTTAATTCTGCTAACGTATCAATTGCCTGTTGATCATCTAAGTTTTCTATAAAGTTGGCCCGGCGTCTATAATCCATTTCCTCGAGCAATTGTGCAATATCTGCCGGATGCAGTTCCGTCATCTGCTGTTTTAAGCGGTTAAGCTGAAGATGTGAATTCCAGCTTTCCAAAGGCTTAATAAACTCCAATATCAACCAATTTTGTTTGAACTTTGTAAAAAGAAACTCCAGGCCTAATCGTCTGAACAGACCACGTACACCAATATCAACAGCGACTAGTACCATATGCTGCTTTCCATCTTGCACTACCCAGGATAATATAATATCGTTTACCCTTACCATTTTGGAACCTTTAATATCGATAATCTGCTTATCCAGCAGCCATTTACTGGCATAAATATCATTTTCGTGCAGAGGGACGGTTTGATCAATGGTGAATTTCTCGACAAGCTCTACCCTGTCATTGTCACGAAGCATAATCCATTCAATTGGAATTAGATTATGTATTTTATTTGCATATTTGACACCAATGACCCTTGGATATATGCCATCCCAGCGTACTGCGATATCCTTTACCCTTCCAAAACGATTCCCGTCTTTATCATAAATCGACTGACCGATTAATTGGCTAAAGTAGAATTCACCTACCATTTTTAATGCGTTCATATTTTATTCCTCCTTCATTGCCTGGAGTCCGCCCGCCTTAACGTAAACAGACAAGTTGATACATTGATATTTGCTTATATGGTCACTGGGTCCGGAATCCATAAAACCACCTCCTATTCTTTCTTTACTTTGGAATGGGATAATAAAAGACCTTCTCTCATTCTAGATAAGAAGGTCTATTCATGCTGCCATGATTATACTTACTTTGACCTTCTCCAATCGTTGAGTTTTAGCACTGCATAACGTAGAGACACACTATCCTCAGCCACCTTGAGTAAAACCTTAATTCGGTAATACCTGTTCTACCCATTGGCGTCTTTCGACGTTTCCGGGCAGTGGCCTGTGTTTATGCAGGAGCCTCACCTAACGAAGAAGTTCTGTATTTATATGTTTGATTTTCTTGCCTTACTATAGTATATCCTGCTATCGCCACATTGTTCATCGGAAACAAGAAAATAGATAAAGCCCCCGTTGCCGGAAGGCTTAAAAAGCGAATTTAATACATTCACACCTTCCCCACTCGTACGAGTTTTGGCACTGCATAACGTAGAGTACAAACCAAAAATCCCTCAGCCACCTTAAGTAAAACCTTAATCCGGTAATACCTGTTCTACCCATTGGCGTCTCTCGACATTTCCGGGCAGTGGCCTATGTTTATGCAGGAGCCTCACCTAACGAAGAATTATTTATCTACTATGAGCGTACTACCTTTATCGAAATGTGTCAATACCTATTTCACATTTCGTCAAACGTTTAATTCCCTTAATAATAGAATCTTATCGCAGAAAAACGTTCATCAATAGCGATTACAGTCTTAAATCTCTCATTATGTCGATTTTTATCTTCTTAGCTATTCCAGATGTGCGTGTTCTTACTTTCCATTCTTTTAAATTCTAACTGATTTCTTTACATTTTTTCTTTACAAAACACTGATGCATTTCAAGAAATAAAGCCACAAAATCCCAAAGTACACAAAGGGCTATACATCATTTACTCTTTCTTTTGATCTTGTAAAATTTGGTAATTGAGATAAAAGCATCCCTGTGAACATGATGACACATCCTAACGTTTCTTGAAGACCTAATCTTTCATTTAAGATCAACCAGCCCCCAATGGCAGCAAATACTGTTTCCATGCTAAGGATAATGGCAGCATGAGAGGGCTGAGCATTTTTCTGTGCAACAACCTGCAAGGTATAAGCAACCCCTACAGAAAAAACACCACCATATAAAATAGGAACAGCAGCTTGATAAATCGACTCAAAACGAATCGTTTCGAAAAATAATGCCGCAACTAAACTTAAAATAGAACAAGTACTAAACTGAAAGAAGGCTAACTTTAATACAGGAACTCGACAAGAAAAATGATCAATTACCAAAATGTGAATTGCCCAGAAAAAAGCTCCTACAAGTTCCAGTATTTCTCCATAGGAAATATAAAGGCCATCTTTCACACAGAGAAAATATAAGCCTACAACGGCAATTATGGAACCAATCCAAGTGCTCATAGTGACATATTGTTTCAAAAGAATTCCTAAAATGGGTACGATAACAATATATAGGCATGTGATAAATGCAGCTTTCCCTGCCGTTGTATAAATTAAACCGATTTGCTGCAAGGTTGCGGCAATAAATAATACTACACCAGCAATAATCCCCGCTACAACTACCTGACGTGAATGATCTGCGACCTGAATGTCCTTTGGAGAACGATTTTGATAATAAAGAATCAACGGTATTAAAGAAAAGCTCCCCAGAGCAAATCGTACACCATTAAAAGTAAAGGGCCCTACATATTCCATTCCCACTCGCTGGGCTACAAACGCTAATCCCCAAATGGCCGCAGCAAGTAAAAGTAATAAATTCGAAGTAAGCATATTCATAAACAACACTCTCTTTACGCAAAATGTATTTCATCAAAATACAATGTATCACATGAAATATAATTAGTCAAAATGCGGCCCCTTAACCTTAAAAAAAAATCAGCATTCACCTAATACAGCTATTCCTTATATTACATACTTTCTTACCGCTTGTGATAATCACTATTGCGTACTTTAATCGCTACTCCCACAGCAAAAAACGCCGGGATGCTATGGTTGGCGCTATCCGGCGTTTTTGCAGCGGTTATATAACTTTTAATATTCCTGAGGGAGGTTTTTATCTCTGGTGCAGAACTCATCCGCCGTGCAGCCACAGTCGGTGTTTCTTTTGTACCTGGTGAAGCTTTTTATACGAATGGAACCAGAAGCAATGAAATACGTCTTTGCTTTGCCACTCATAATGAAGAGCTGCTCAAAGAAGGCATACGAAGATTAGGACGCATCTTTGCATCAGGTGCTGCCAATGCAGCACAGCCGTCAGACATAGCTGGCAAACCCATCATTTAATAAGAGCTTTCTTATCTGATCTGCTGCTTCCCTATCAATCGCAATAAGACTTCATGAAGCCTCCACTCTGCCTGCCCCTAGAAGCCGCAATACAGCTGTTATATCCCCAACCATTGTTCTTTGTAGATTTTCCAATTCAGAAGGATTCAGTGCAACATTTACTGCAAACAATTGATCCATCATGCTTTTGCCAACCGACATACTTAAGCCAACTATACCATCATGCTGATAAGCAGGTAGCAGCAATTCATTGAACAATTGCATATCTGAAGGTAAATATTCAAATATGAAGCACCACAGACGTAATAACTCCTGCTCCTCTAAGCCGGTTTTTTGTAATAAAACTTCTTTTTCAAAACTAATCAAAGTTAATATGGCTGACATATAAATCCGTAACGCTATAACAATTTGCTGCTTTGCTATTTTATTTTTTAAAGTCCGATTTTCGAATATTTTTATCTGCTTTTTATTATCTACTCTAAGCAAGGCCGCAACAAATTCATCTGCGCAAATCGCAGTAACTAAAAATATTTTCTTTTGCATTTCATTCCCAGAATATTTGGCTGCCTTACTGCAAAATCGCTGTGTATGCCTGCCTATTTTGTGGTGATATGAGCCTCTTGCTATGGAAAAAACATCTTGCAAAAAAGTAATAATAGGCACGCCACTACCTCCTTGATAAATAGAATCCATCGGGCTCATGGCATGTTACATAAGACTTTTTTCATACGCTTCTTTCCTTAGACAATCTCGAAAATCAGGATGACTTATTGCAATCAAAGATTTTGCCCGCTCACTAAGGCTTTTCCCTCGTAAATCTGCTATACCGTATTCCGTAACAACATAATGAACGTCATTACGAGAAGTCGTTACTGCGGCCCCCCGGTCCAGTTCACAGGCAATCCGTGATATCGTACCACCAGATGCAGTAGACGGCAAGGCAATAATCGATTTGCCCTGAAGCGATCTGCTTGCCCCTCTAATAAAATCTACCTGCCCACCTACAGCACTAAATTGTTTTGGGCCAATCATTTCCGCATTAACCTCTCCCATCAAATTCACCTGCAAGGCAGAATTAATAGAAATCATGTTTTCATGCTGACCAATAATATAAGGATCATTAATATAATCTACGGACTGCAGTTCTACATCGGGGTTATTGTTTACAAAATCATACAGCCTCTTTGTACCCATCAGAAACGTGGCCATAAATTTCCCAGTATGAATGGTCTTTTTCCGGTTAGTAATGACACCAGCCTCAGCTAGTACTACTACGCCATCAGAGAACATTTCCGAATGAATCCCTAGATCTTTTTTATCTGTCAGAAATAATAAGACTGCATCGGGAATCGCACCAATACCTAATTGGAGTGTTGCCCCATCCGGAATGAGTGCGGCAACATTTTCACCGATAGCTTTTTCTATATCACCTATTTTCGGAGGTTTAAGCTCAATCAATGGCTCCTCTTGCTCCACGATAAATTGGATAGCGTCTAAATGAATTCTGGCCCCACCTGTCCGGGGGAGACAATGATTTATTTGCGCAATCACTATTTCAGCACATTCCGCCGCAGTTTTCGTGTAATCTGCCGAGACACCATAACTGCAAAATCCCTGTTCATCGGGTGGTGTAATTTGAATTAAGGCAACATCTACTGGCAATATATTATTTTTAAACAATCTTGGAATTTCTGAAAAAAAGCAGGGAGTAAAATCTGCTCGTTTTTCCTCTACCGCCTTTCGTGTAGTCCCTCCGACAAATAATGCATTATGGCGAAAACTTTTTTCTTGTCCGGGTTGAGCATATTTGGCTGGCCCCATTGCAACCATATGCACAATCTCTACATTGCTAATTTCAGATGACCTGGCTACTAATGCTTCGATAAGCGCTTGCGGCTCGCCGCAGGCATGACCTGTTACTACGCGATCTTGGGATTTTATATGTTGTACTGCTTGTTCGGCAGAAACAATCTTATTTTGATACACTCTTCTCCAATTGTTCAAAATAATTCCTCACCTTCGTCACAATGTCAGTAACTAATTCTGCTGGTTCTACCGCAACTGCATCAAGCGTCGCTGCGGCAACCACAGCAGAAGGGCAATCGTTACAGTTGTACTTTAGCGCACAATTGGCCCTACAGCCACTCATATATATAACAAAATCAACATCCAAGGAGTTATACCAAACTTCATAGCCCATCACGAGTAAAATAGTCCGTACTTTGGCGGCAATCTGCCCCCGGTCAATCCTTGGATTGCATCCCCCACAAAAAACAATGCCAATCTGCTGTTTATTCATAACGTAAGCTCTATCTCTTTCGCAGAATCGTTAATGCCTGATGAATCAGCTCATTACTCACTTGATGTACCAATATGACTCCCTTACTTTCTGGGTATACTTCTTTTACTGCTGCTTCACTCACTTCAGACATGGTTTGTTGAGCACTGGGGCATGTTGCACATGCCCCAGTGAACCTTACCTTAACAAACCCATCAGATGTGACTTCCATTACTTCTATATCTCCATTGTGAGCACTAAGCACCAATTGAACCTTTTCTTTACTTACTTCTTGCATTTTTTCCATTTATTTTTCCTCAAATTTATGACTTTATTTCAAATTAAAAGATTAGGAATTTACTTTTGAGGAATACCTGCAATTCTCTTAGCCAACTCTTTTTTTTGCTCCATATTTCCCTGACGGGCAATCATGATGCGCTGTGCCTGGGGTGATCCGGCTCCATGCATCGATTCTGTTCGATAACCAACAGCGGCAGTACCTAATGTAATATTTTCAATCAAACGCAAAATACGCAAACGATATTCAGTAGGTACGGAATTTACACCCCGGAAATATTTTTCAACCAATCTACCAATTTCTAGGCTCTTTAGATCTTTTTCTGATGGCATGGTGACCATTAAACCACCAGCAATATCTTCAGCCAAACGGGCAATTTCATAAGGAAACCGGGTAACATTTTGTTTACAGACATTAGCAAGCAAAAGATCAATAATGTAATTACCTGATGCTGTCTTATGTCCTTCGCCTGAGCAGGCAATACCACAAGCATATAAAGTTTCGTTAAGATGCATCATCTCAATGAGTTTATCCTTTACATGAGAAGCTTTCGCTGCACCATTGTATTCGGCAGCTAGTGCAGTTGCACCGATTAATACATCACCTACACCAACTTTACAGCCACCGTAGCTTTGACGATGATATCCAGCAAAACGTTCTACCAATAGACCGCTGAATTCATATTCACCGCACATGAAGACACTTTCCCAAGGAATAAATACATGATCGAATACCATTAGTGCCTCATGTCCACCGAACTGCTTATTTCCAACATCGATATCACTGTCCTCTAACTTTCGGGTATCGCAGGATTGACGTCCGTATATATATAACACGCCGTCTGCATCTGCTGGAGCAGCGAAGGAAACAGCATAATCAGCGTCCTCTTTAACCATGGCGATTGTCGGCATTACCAAAATCATATGAGAGTTAATGGCACCTGTTTGATGGGCTTTAGCTCCGCAAACTACAATACCGTCTTCTCTTTTTTCCACAATATGCACAAATAAGTCAGGATCAACTTGTTTGCTTGGCGATAAACTGCGATCACCTTTGGGATCTGTCATTGCACCATCTACCGTCCAATCCTCTTCTTGCATTTGCAATAGAAATTTAGTAAACCGCTTATGATAATCAGTACCAAGTTTTTGATCCATTTCAAACGTAACGCTGTCAACAGCGTTGATCGCATCCATACCTACACAGCGCTGGAAACAGGCAGCAGTCTTTTGACCTAGCAGGCGCTGCATTTTTACTTTCTTCACAAGATCATCTGTACTTTGATGCAAATGGCAGAAACGATTTACTGTCTGATTGGTTAAATGTGAAGTAGCAGTCATTAGATCCTTATATTCGGGATCTTGTGCTAACTCATAAGTCATTTTCACAGAATTCATCGATGGTCTAATAATTGGATGATCCACAGGATTTTTTACCAGCTCACCTTGTAGATAAACTTTTAGGTTAAGCTTACGTAAGCTTTCTTCATATTGTTCAGCTGTTTTTAAAGTCATTACGATCTCCCCCTTAAATTAGTTATGTATTTATTCATGAAATCTTTACTGACTAACTGTCAAAATTTCGTTGATTCTTCCCAATCAAACTGTTATCTGATTGACTACTGCTGCTTGATTCCGACTCAATTCGGCTATTAAATACTGGATCTTTACTGGTATCATAAGTTGACCAGTTGCGGATAAAATCCTTACCATATATCAACAAACAAAGTATAACTCCTACAGCAAATGCAAATCCGGCTCCGCGAGATATTAATACGGAAGCTACAATACCAGCCACACCTAGATCATTAAACGTACGAGCTTTTAAAACACCTACTCGAACAGCTACATAACCTTGTACCAACATCGTAAGAGAAAGTGAAATTGGCAAGATCGGTTTTACTAAGGTAACAATTGGCATTAAAAAGTAACTTGCAAATGTACCTAATCGAAAAGAAGCTACGCCGCCAAATAAACTATCCATTGCCTCCCGACCGTGCTTATAGCGTTCACAAGTTACAACCTGCATTGCCGCCCATAGGGGACCGCACATTGACAAATCCGGACCTAACATAGACATGCTAACATTACGGATACCGCATATGATATTATTACGATTCGCATCATAATGAACGTTTTCATCACCGTGACGAAACTCACGAGCTTCATCAATAAGTGCTTCTGCCTGAATCAATTCACCAAATAAAACTACATAGGTTGCTGCTACTAAAGGAAATGCATCCAGAAACAGACTGAGAGGCGGCCAGCCAACTCTTGCAGAAAAAGGAGTCCACTCGGTAAATAATGTATAAAACTGAGGCACAGTAATACTCCAAGTAATAGTAGGCCATGGCAATTCTCCAAGCAGCGGTGCAATTATGATTGCCAACACCAAAGATGGCATAAGACCCAAGTCAGATAAATACTTGAAAATGACATGCTTCTTCCTCAGGGTTTTAAAGTGGTTAGAAAACAAAATATAAAAAGCAAATCCGATGGCAATTGTTATTGTCCAAGGATACGAATCAAAACGTCCTCCTTTTTCAAATACCAGCCTTACAGCAGCTATACCAGCACCAATCAATATCCCTGACTTTAACGCATCAGGTACAATATCAACAAATTTTTTAGCCAAGCCTGTTGCCCCCAGAAGTAATGCAAAAATCCCTAATTCCATTTCAAAGGCAATCAGTGCATGCAATCTGTCCACACCTTCCGGGAAGGCTTTTAACCACAGAAGTAATAAAGGTATCGCAGGTGTAATCCACCCTGGAATTACAGGATCTCCCAAATGGGCATGCCATAAATAGAAAAATCCATTTAATATTACGATCGTAATGGCAATTTCAAAGGGCATTCCTAGATATTCCTGTAATATAGGAATAATCCCCAGGCACACAGCACACATTAGCAAACCTTGAATAAAATCAGGCACCTCAAAACGATAATGAATAAATGGCAACCTTAATTGAAATGGTCCCAATGGAATATGGGGCTGAACTTCACCGAATTTACGTTTGTAAGTAGGGCCTAACCAACTCATAACAACATCCTTCCTTTTTCATTAATGATGCATCTTTCCTATATTACTGTTATAGAATCCCCCCCTCGTTAGTAATCTCTCCTGGCAGCACAACCAAGATAAATAACGTCTTGCATCATATCATTGCAATATGTATGCCAACAAACAAAAGAAGAGTAATTCTCTACTCTTCTCTTGTTTTATACTATTCTGATAATTAAAACTACCGTTGCAGGAATGCACTAATACGATTCAGATTACTCTCCTGCTCTTTGTCAAAAAAGTCATTGTGATATTTTGCAACAGTAGCAGCATTGCAACTTTATCGTTTTTCTAACCCATATCTAACAACTTTACGAAAGACTGTAGTTCGGTCAATACCCAAAATTTCAGCCACTTTCCTCCAGGATCCATATTCTTTAAAATTTTCTCTTAATAGATATTTTTCTGTCTGCTCTACTGCATCTCTCAACTTTGTTAAACGTTTTGGATAAAAACTTTTATCCATAATGGTCTCGGGTACCAGATCCATAGTAATTTCTTCTCCTGGTGCCATAACTATCATGCGTTCTACAATATTTTCCAACTCACGCACGTTGCCTGGCCATGAGTACTCGACTAACTTATCAATCACTTGGGGCATAATTTTTTTATTAAAACCAAAGCGATTATTAAATTTATCAATAAAATGCATGATTAGAAGGGGTACATCTTCTTTCCGCTCCCGTAAAGGAGACAAGTAGATAGGCACCACCATAAGCCGATAATACAGATCTTCGCGAAAAACGCCTTCTTGTACCATTTTAGCAATATTTCTATGAGTGGCAGCAATAATTCTCGCATTAGAAGTAATTGTCTTGGTACCTCCCACCCGTATAAATTCTTTTTCTTGTATGGCCCTCAGCAATTTTACCTGCAAGAGTAAGGGCAAATCTCCGATTTCATCCAGAAATAAAGTACCATTCTGGGCTAATTCAAATAAACCTGGCTTGCCTTCCTTTCTAGCTCCCGTAAATGCTCCCCCCTCATAGCCAAAAAGCTCTGACTCCAGCAATTGTCCCGGAATGGCAGCACAATTAATTTTAATAAACGGCTTAGAGGCGCCTTTCCCTTGTTTGTGAATCAGCTTGGCAATTAATTCTTTCCCTGTGCCTGATTCACCATTGATTAATACAATAGAATCGACATCCGCAATCTTGGTAGCAAGCTCAATGACTTGTGCTATCTTAGGACTTCGGAAAATAATTTCTTTGTTTCCAATATGCAGGGCCCGCAGATGAGATAATTCTGTCTTATACTTCAAAGTTTGTTTTTTTGTTTTTATCAATTGACTTTGCAAATTCACAAGTTCTGTAATGTCGCGCACATTGGTTACAACCCGAAATAAATTACCTTTCTCATCAAATATTGGGTTTCCCGTAACTAAGATTTTATTATTATTTTTTACGGTTTGATTAATCGTAACGATTTCACGCTTTTCAATCACCAACAAGCTAACCGATTGATCATAATAACCAGCCGCTACTAGATCTTTTAAGCTCTTCCCCAATACTTCTCTAGCCCTAATACCCGTAATGCGCTCATAAGCAGTATTTACACGTAAAACAACGCCTTTATCATCTGCAATAAACATTCCATCATAAGATGAACTAATAATCGCCTCTAGTTCTTTAAATAATTCTTTAACAGAGCTTAATTCAGTAGACACTTTTTCCATATTTTCAATATCGCCAAGCATTGATTCCATCTCCTTACTTACAGTTGGCAGATTCTTCTTCTTTCTACTTTCGATATCTTTTATTTTTTACCTGTAAAAAAATGGATATTTTCTATTATTCTTACAGAAAGCTCTGTTAGAAAATTATAAAGAAATCTGCAAATCATGGAATCATGATTTGCAGATCAACTCTCCCTACCGTGCTATATCATCTACATCCAGAGTTTCATTGGATACTAAATGAATCACAATACGATAGGGCAAATTCACAACTTGTTGAGGAGGTTTGCTGATCCATCCTGTTTGTACGCCAATCTGGCGGGGAGAATCATCTTGCCGTATGCGAATCTTACCGTCTTGAACTTCTATAATGGCATATTCCGTCTCGCCGCCAATACGGATTTCCTCATAATAACCTTGCCTTAAGGTGATGGACTTAAACAGCTTATTGTCCACCCGAATCTCAGCAACAGTATTGGCCTGAGCGGGAAAGAGAATCACACTAAAAATAATTCCTGTAAATGATACTACGCAAAGCATCCCAATCAGCCATTTATCACCTAATGTAAGTCCTATCTTTCTCATCCCATATCCTCCAAATGACTACTGCTATCTATAAGATTGTATCTAATTATTTCAAAGCGTGCAAATCTCTAGTCCAATGCAGGCAGCACCAATTCAATAAGCCGCTTTAATATGGGGGATAGATACTTATTTCGGTGATAAATAACACTAAATTTTCTTTTAAAAGACACCTCTTCGATTTCTACGATAGCAAGCTCTCTTCGCTCTATTTCCTTCTGCACAGCCATCCAAGATAGAACGGAAACCCCCAGTCCAATTGACACAGCATTCTTTATACTTTCTGCATTGTTATAAACACCAATAACATTCCAGTTTATTCCTCTTTCTGTCATCACCGATTCAAATAACTTTCGAGTTCCGCTTCCTGCTTCACGTACAATAACATCAGCTTCTTCCAGCTCAGCCAACGTAATCTTTCCTCTTCTACCAAAGGGGTGAGAAGGAGCACTTACCAATACTAACTTGTCTTCCATAAAAGGCATATGTATTATGCCAGAAGATTGTACTTTACCTTCAACCAGTCCAATATCTAACTGATCCCCTAGCAGCATTTCTTCAATTACTGTCGTATTATTGACAGTGGATACAACTTTTACCTTAGGATTACTTTGCATAAATTCTCTTATTACACTGGGTAAAATATACGTTCCCACAGTAATGCTGGCACCAATCCGTACGATACCATTATCATGAATCTCGCGCATAGATTCCTCTACTTCTTGGTTTAAATTCACAATATGCCGGGCATAGGTTAATAACTTTTGACCTGCAGTGGTAATAAATAACCTGCGTCCTAACCTCTCAAACAATTTTACATTATAATGCTTCTCAAGTTCAAGGATTGCCTGGCTGACGGACGGCTGGGCTATATAAAGTTTTTTAGCTGCGGCAGTCATATTGCCTTCATCACATACACATAAAAAAATGTACAAATGTCGTAATGTCATCATAATCCTCTTATTATAGGTAATTACCTATTGTTCCAATTATATTATAGTATTTTACATATTATTCTCCAACTGATAGTATCATACTTATCAAGGAGGAAGCAATATGAGCACATATAATCCTTTTAACAACATCATGCCAGGTGTTTTTATCGTTGCTACGATATCTATTCCAGCCTGGATCTTGGGAACAGCAGTTCCTTTGGTAGGAGGACCAGTATTTGGAATTCTGTTTGGTATGATATTTGCCTTTTTAAAAAGACCAGCATCTTTGAACTTCGGGATCGCCTTTACTGCTAAAAAAGTCTTACAGTATGCAATTATTTTACTTGGCTTTGAGATGAACTTATTTCATGTTTTTGCAGTCGGCAGCCAATCTCTGCTGATTATGATTTCTACTATAAGTGCCGCACTGATTACGGCATGGCTGGTAGGGCGTTATTTACAGCTTGCGGGAAATGTAAACATACTCATTGGTGTCGGAACAGCGATTTGCGGCGGCTCAGCAATTGCAGCTGCAGCTCCTGTCATTGCAGCAACCGATAAAGAAGTCGCCCATTCCATATCCACAATATTCTTATTTAACATTGCTG
Source organism: uncultured Pelosinus sp. (assembly GCA_946415545.1). Lineage (GTDB taxonomy): Bacteria > Bacillota > Negativicutes > DSM-13327 > DSM-13327 > Pelosinus. The sequence continues at coordinate 13,136 of CAMKSY010000023.1, forward strand.
CAGTCTTTATCTTTCCTTTTCTAGGGCACACTTTTGCAATGAGTGATATAGGCTTTGGAATGTGGGCTGGAACAGCTATCAATGACACATCTTCTGTAGTAGCTGCCGGCTATTCATATAGTCAGACAGCCGGCAGCTTTGCTACAATCGTAAAACTAACCCGCACATTGATGATTGTTCCCTTGACAATCGCATTGGCTGTACTTTCATCTAGAAAAGCAGAAAATACGGGGTCATTCAACCTTCTGAAAATATTTCCATGGTTTATTTTTGGTTTTATAGCTGCATCTATTATCAATACCATTGGATTTTTGCCTTCATACATCTGTCTGACTCTTGCTCAGATCGGAAAGTTCTTTATCGTGATGGCCATGGCTTCAATTGGCTTGAACACCCACTTGAAACAACTTGTCGTTAATGGCATGAAACCGATTCTTCTGGGATTATCCTGTTGGATTGCCGTAGCCGTTGTATCTCTTGCAGTACAACATTATCTGCTTATCTGGTAGCAAACTCCTATCTTCTGCGCATTTTACAAAAAAAAAGACTGTCTCTCATGCTTTTTGCATTTGAGACAGTCTTCTTTCATTAGAATCCCTGTTCCGTTCGTTCTATAATTTCATCTTGCAGTTCTTTACTTAGGTTATGAAAATGATCACTATAGCCTGCTACACGTACAATTAAATCTTTATACTCATCGGGGCGCTTTTGAGCATCCAATAATGTTTTCGAATCAATTACATTAAATTGAATATGATGTCCATCCAAATTAAAGTAGGTACGAACTAAAGATACCATATTTTCTAACCCTTGGTCGCCAGTGACTACAGAAGGAGTGAATTTTTGGTTGAGCAGAGTTCCTCCCGTCTTGATGTGATCCATTTTGGAAGCGGACTTAATAACAGCTGTAGGTCCCTTTCTGTCCGCACCTTTTTCTGGAGATATTCCTTCGGACAAAGGTTTATAGGCTTTTCGGCCATTAGGACTTGCACCCATCACCGAGCCGAAATATACATGGCAGGTAGTAGGCAGCATATCAATGCCGTAAACTCCGCCTTTTCGGGTCTTTCGCCCCACAACTTCATTATGAAAAGCATTAAATCCTTCCACCATAATATCATCGGCGTAATCATCATCATTACCGTATTTAGGAGTTCGATTTGCCACTAGGTTATGAATGGTATCATGACCTACAAAATCATCTTCCAAAGCTCTTAACAGTTCTTTAAGCGTAAAACGTTTCTGGTCAAAGACATTGTACTTAATTGCTGACAGACAATCTGTCAGCGTGCCGATGCCCACTCCTTGTATATAATTGGTATTATAAAGAGCTCCCCCTGCGTTATAATCCTTGCCGCTGGCAATGCACCCGCTGGTAATAATGGATAAGAAAGGTACAGGCATATGCTTTGCATACAAATGTTCAATAATGTGATTGCCTGTAACTTTCACATTGATAAAATAATGAAGCTGTTTTTTAAAAGCATCAAAAACTTCTTCATAGGTCTTAAAATCCTCTGCAGAGCCAGTCTTTAGACCCAGCTGCTTTTTCCCAATCGGATCAAAGCCGTTATTGAGAGTTAATTCCAATACTTTAGGCAGATTAAAATATCCTGTCAGAATGTAAGCTTCCTTGCCAAAAGCACCTGTTTCCACGCAGCCGCTGGAGCCGCCCTGCCGCGCATCTACAATATTTTTTCCTGCTCTTAATAATTCTTCCACAATCGCTTCTGTATTGTAAAAAGCCGGCTGTCCCCAGCCCTTGCGAGATATTTCGCAGGCTTTTTTGATGAAATTATGAGGCGACTTTTTGCTAATCTGAACATTAGAACTAGGCTGCAATAATCGCATCTCATCCATGGTTTCTAAAATTAAATACGATACTTCATTGACACCATCTGCCCCATCATCCTTCACACCGCCAGTGTTAAGATTTGCAAAGTCCGTATAGGTGCTGCTTTCTTTTAAAGTAATGCCGACTTTAGGAGGTGCAGGCTGATTGTTAAACTTTACCCATAAACATTGCAGCAGTTCTTTTGCCCTTTCCCGAGTGAGAGTTCCATCCTCGATACCTTTTTTATAAAAAGGATATAGATGCTGATCTAAACGTCCAGGACTTAACGCATCCCAAGGATTGATTTCTGTCGTGACGCCAATGTGCACAAACCAATACATTTGAATCGCCTGAGCAAAGGTTTCCGGTTTATGAGCAGGTACAACCTGGCAATTTGCTGCAATTTCCAGCAAGTCTGCCTTCTTGCTTTCCTCTGTTTCATTTTCAGCCATATCTTTAGCATATTGGGCGTAGCGCTTCCCATATGTCACAATGGCATCACAACATAGCGCCATAGCCTCTAACTGGCTTTTCTTCTCATAAGCTTGGGGATCTTCCAAGAAATCAAGAGCATTTATCTGCTCTTCAATTTCAGACTTAGAATCCAAAAAGCCTTTTGTATACATTTTCCCATCTGCTACGGTGTGCCCAGGGCCTCTTTGTTCCATAAATTCTGTGAAAATGCCACTTTCATAACACGCTAACCATTCCGCAGACATTTGGGCTAAAATATTCTTGCGCATGGATCGATTTTCCCAAAAAGGTATAATCTTTTCCCTCTGCAATTTTTTTGCTGCTTCGTCTACCTTAAAGAATATTTTATCTCTTTGATCCATAACCACAAGGTCTTCTTCTGTATGACAACAAAGTTCCGGAAAGCTAGGTGCATATTGAGGCTGTTCCCCTTTCTCGCCAACAATGAGTTCTCCTTCATTAATGCACAAGGTTTTATTCTCCATAATGTGCTGAAAAGTAAGAGCTCGCAATATGGGCGTTTCCACCTTTCCTAAATGTTTTTCATACGCCTCGGTAACCAGACGTGCTCTTTCAATGGACAAATGGGGCTCTGCCGTTAAACTCTGATTCCTAAGTTTTCGAATTCTTTCATTCATACCTCTTTGTTCCACAATTTACCCTCCAATCTGCACTTTATAATTTGCTTGTTTAAACAAGGACTGGATCTCTTCCAACCTCAAATCTGACGGTCTTTCGAATACTGGTAATGGACAATTAAGCTTTTTATACTTCCCCTGCCCCATATGGTGATAGGGTAATAAGTTGATGGAATGGATCTTAAGAGTGGCAATAAAGTCAATGATATCCTGAATCTGTTCATTCTTAGTGTTGATTCCCTCAATAAGCGGCAGCCGTAATTGAATGACAGCATCATGATTGGATAGCAGTTTTAAATTCTCTAATATTAAAGAGTTATCCCGCCCGGTGTAATGTTCGTGTTCACCAGAGTCCATAAGCTTAATATCATATAAGAATACATCAACATATTTCATAATCCGCAGGAAATTTTCACTCGGCGCATAACCACAAGTGTCGATGACAACTGTTATGCCTTGCTCGTTACATGCTTTTACCAGCTCCTCGGCAAAGTCAATTTGGGTCATCACTTCGCCGCCAGATAAGGTCACCCCACCGCCTGATTGTTCATAAAAGGCTTTATCCTTCTGAATTTCTTGCATTACATCTTGTACGGTGTATTCTTTTCCGGCTATTTCTCTGGCATTCTTACAGCAATAATCAATACACCTTTCACAAGCGTTACATTTTTCGGAATCATAAAGCAGCTGATGATTATTCTGCCAGGCAGCTTGCTGACTGCAATGCTTTTTACATTCTCCGCACCGCGTACAACGATCTCTGTCAATTAAGATTTCCGCCTGGTAGCTTTGACTTTCTGGATTATGGCACCATTGACAGGTAAGAGGACATCCTTTGAAAAATATAGTAGTGCGGATACCAGGACCATCATGCACAGAAAATTTTTGAATGTTAAATAGTAATGCTTTTCTCATGTAATCACCTCGAATCTATTATAGATAGGCTTTACATTTTAAAAGGATTAGGAGAACTAACGACTAGCATCCTTACCATTTTATTCGTATAATTCGCCCAATTATGAACCGTAGAAGAATTATAATGGGCTGAATCTCCGGGAAACACTTCAATTTGTTCATTATTGATAAAAAGAGTTAAGATTCCTTCTAAGACGTAAATAAACTCTTCTCCTTCATGGGCGTACTGACTTATATCTTCCTCGCTATTGATTGGCAATAATTCTACTAATCGAGGCAGCAAATTTTTTTCAGGTTCGCCATTCGTCAGGTGATAATGAATAAATCGAGAATTCACGACTTGAAATACTTCCTTCTCATAGCTTCGCAAAACATAGCTTTCTTTTCTGGTAGGATTGGTAAAAAAAAAGGTTAGCTCAACTCCCAGAGCATGAGCAATTTTTTGCAGTGAATCTGTTGCAATATTGGTCAATCCTCGCTCCAGCTGAGATAAAAGCCCCGTAGAAAGAGTGGTTCGCTCACTCACATCCTTTAATGTCATCTTTTTTTGAGTCCGTAACTCTTTTACTTTTTTTCCAATATCTTTATTCATATTTGTGCCTGCTCTTTCTTATTTTTGAGTTTATAAAAAATAAGTATTCTTCTAAGGATACTATATAACAAGACATTCTATTTTTCAATCATTTTTTCATTAAAATGAATTAATTTTTATTTAAATGAAAAATATATTCATTTAAAGCGTTTAAAAGACATCATATATAAAAATAATTCATCTTAGTGAATTTATTTTGATAAGCCAACTTAACAACATGTCCTTTTGATCATGTTGCATTTTCTGCCAATTCTTTGCCCTTCTCCCGTTAATGTAGTTCATTACTTTCTTATTTACTAATTTATAAAAAAAGATTTGAACTTTGACAGCTCAAATCTTTTCATTAATTTTATTATGATAAGGAAATTTAAGAGAAAACGTGCTACCTGCAGAATTTGTTTGAATATCAATAAGTGCATTATGCCTGGCTGCTATCTGATAACATACAGAAAGACCTAGACCTGTTCCCTTCTCTTTTGTCGTAAAGAAAGGAGTTCCCAATTTCTCCAAAGTATCCTTTGAAATCCCCTTACCTTCATCTGTAACCTGCAGTACAATGTAATGCTCTTCCTTAAAGGTGCTAACAACAACTTTCCCTTTATCATCCATTGCTTCAAATCCATTTTTCACCAGATTGATGAGTATTTTATGAATATCAATTTTATCTACTAACAGATCTGGTATGGGTTGCAATACAAATTCGATAGAATGCCCAATTTCACTGCCCATTGCTTCTATTAGGGGCTCGATATCTTCAATAATTTTATTTAGATTCTGCACAGCAGAACCATTTACGCGATTTTTTGCCAGGGTGAGAAAATCAGTAATGATTTCATTTGCTCGATCCAATTCACATATCATCATTGAAAACTGTTCTGCCAACCCGCTAAAAGTTGGCTTTCTTTGCATATAACGCAGATATCCTCGCACAGTTGTCATCGGATTACGAATTTCGTGACCGATGCTAGCTGCTAGTTGCCCCACAAGATTTAAACAACTTAATCTTTCAATATGCTGTTTTAATTCAATGGATTCTGAAATATCTACAACTGTTAAGAGCAGCATATTTTGCTCATTAAACATTAGGTATCTTATATTCAAAAAAACCGTATTGGCATTCTGTGATCTCACATTGAATTTGCATTTATAATCTTTTACATTTTGTTGGCGAAGTAAACTCTTTCGTATGTAATGGTAATCCCTTGGAGAAATCAGCTCTTTTAATGAATGTATCCTCCATTTGAGAATGGTTTCGTAATCTTGACCTGTTAAATTTACAAAATGCTCATTTGCTGTAATAACCTGTTGCGTATCAACCGATATTAGAGCCATGGGACAGGGATTGGAAAGAAACAGTTCCTTAAATGCTTTCTCCATTTGGTCTGCTTTACTGCAAAATGTATTCTTATGAATTGGTAACTTTTTGTTATTTTTAGTAAGCTTAGTTTTTTTTATTGCTATTCGTTTACATTTACTGATTCTCTTTTCAAGTAATCCCATCTTTTCTAAAACAGCTGAATCATGATGATTTATATTGATGCACCTTAATGTAGGAGCAAAGATAATTACTTTTGCTAACTTTCGAATCCTCGTAAATAGAGAACGAAGAGGTTTCTTACATTGCCCTTGTGCAAAGCAATCTACACTATTTGTTTCCTTAGCGAGAACAGACACACTTCGACCCCCTTAATATAGCAATATTCAACTAAAGGAAGATGATTTAGCATTCTTTCCCACATGTAAAAGCCTTATTAGTATTTTCTGATAATTTCGCTGTAAAATGTTTAAATCCTTCTAAAATTCCCCATCAAAAACTGACAAATATCTTGTTAATTAGCATAATTCAATTCTGTATTAGGTAAAAACAAACTATTTTTACCAACAGCCAATATAAAAATGGCAATGTATACAGAAGGCTTAACTTAAATTGAAATGAAGATCCATTCCAACTTAAGTCTTTTCCATCCAATGCCATTAATAGATTAGATCAGCCTTTTATTCTATCCCCCTCCCCTTATCCAAGAGTACGACAATGAACCTATCCTTAATAGCGAGGATCTTCAGGGTTTTCCCCCAATGCATAAAAGGTTAAGAGTTGCCTGCTTTTAGCAACTCTCAACCTTCAGCTTTCTGGTCAGTTATTTACTTTATACAATTTATTGTGCCGCAGCAAGAGCCTGCTGAATATCTGCGATAATATCTGCACTATCTTCAATACCAACTGACAAACGAATCAATTCTTCCCCTACACCTGCTGTGACAAGCTGTTCAGGAGTAAGCTGGGAATGGGTAGTACTCGCCGGATGAATGACTAACGATTTAGCATCTCCTACATTAGCAAGAAGTGAGAATAGCTTAAGAGCATCAATAAATTTCTTACCAGCTTCCAGTCCACCTTTAATGCCGAAAGTTAGGATCGCACCTGCACCTTTTGGCAAATACTTTTTAGCTAATGCATGATCCCGGTGGCTGGGAAGACTTGGATAGCTTACCCATTCAACTTGTTCATGTTTCTCGAGATACTGTGCAACGGCCAAAGCATTCTCCGTATGACGCTGCATACGTAAAGACAATGTTTCTAATCCTTGCAAGAATAGGAAACTGTTGAAAGGACTTACTGCTGCCCCGAAATCACGCAAGATTTGGACACGCAAACGAGTAATGAAAGCCAAGGGTCCTAATGCTTCTGTATAACTTAAACCATGGTAGCTTGGATCCGGTTCTGACAACGAAGGAAATTTACCGTTAGCCCAATTGAATTTACCACTGTCAATAACCAAACCACCCATAGACGTACCATGTCCCCCAATAAATTTCGTAGCAGAATGAATTACAATATCAGCACCAAATTCGATAGGGCGAGAAAGATAGGGTGTAGCAAACGTGCTGTCAATCAGCAAAGGAATACCGTTTTCATGAGCGATCTCAGCTACTTTCTCAACATCAAATACGTCAATTTTAGGATTTCCTATGGTTTCTGCAAAAACAGCTCTTGTCTTATCCGTAATCGCTTTGCGAAAATTTTCTGGATCACTGGGATCAACAAAAGTTACCTTAATTCCAATGCGAGGTAAGGTATAAGCAAACATATTGTAAGTACCACCATACAATGTAGAGGAACTAACGATTTCATCCCCAGCTTGGACAATGTTTAAGATTGCTGCATTAATGGCAGCATGACCAGAAGCAAAGGCAAGAGCTGCCACGCCGCCTTCCAAAGCCGCAATTCGCTTTTCTAATACATCAGTAGTCGGATTCATGATACGAGTATAAATATTACCAGACTCTTTTAGACTAAACAAATTAGCACCATGCTCGCTATCGCGAAAATTGTAAGATGTGGTTTGGTAAATAGGCACTGCCCTTGAGCCCGTTGTTGGATCCGGCTCTTGCCCTCCGTGTACTGCCACTGAATCAAAACGCAAATTTTTTGGTAAAGCCATACTTTTATAACCCCTTTCTATTTACATATGTATTTATACACGTAATACTGATACAAATGCCCAATGGTCGACACACTTCTTAATTGCTCTTTTGTCCCTTTTCAATTAAAAAGAAAAAGACTAAAGAAAGCCCTCTTCAGGAATTTCTTCAGCCTTCAGTTTGTCTGATCAGCTATAATATTGCTTAAATGATATCATAGCTCTATATTCTCGTCAATAGATACCCATTATTTCTTGATTCTTAAAAATGATAGAAAATATTTTAAGGAAGGTATCTATTAATTTAAAGAGAATTACTTATAAAATTGATTCTTACTCATATCATAATGAAAAGAAAAATAGG
>CAMKSY010000024.1 GCA_946415545.1 uncultured Pelosinus sp.
GCAATAGAGAGTCCTGATCATCTGCTCAAGGAAGATAAAAACCGTTTAGGGATTGTTGTAGCAAGTCAGTATTTCGAAGAAATAGCAACTCAGTTACAAAGTATGGGATTTCAGAAAAATATACATTTCTTTGATGGGTTAATATGGAGTGCATCTAAATAAACTATTTCTAGGGGGTTGACAATGAAATTTGATTTTTTTTCTGCAATGAAGAAATTTGCTAATAAAAAGTTTATATATTTTGGGACTGGGTCAAGTTGCGAAGCTCTATATACATCTTTACCATTTGAAGCAGTGTATTTTGTAGATAATGATCTCCAAAAATGGGATAAAAAATTTAAAGGGCTTCCGATATATAGCCCGGAAAAACTAATAAAAGAAAATAAAGAAGAAATTATCATTATTGTTGCAAGTCAATTTTGGGAAGAGATAGTAAATCAATTGAATAATATGGGCTTCACCGAAGATGATAATTACTTTAAGGGGTATCAACTACTTGGATATGTGAATGGAGATACAACAGGTCAAGCTATTTATCTAGATTATCCAGTGAATTCTTTACCACGTTACGGATATGGAAAGCCTCCGCATAAAAAGTTATATGATCTAATTAATCGCCAACGTGAGCAATATGCAAATTTATTGAAGGGCTTTGTAAAATATAGTCACTGGTTAAAGGCGATTCCTATTCAGCCAGTCGATGATGTTTCTATTCCGTATTGGAATAATGGATGGCTTCCTGGTTTAGATGCTCTTACTATATACTGCCTTATTGCGAATGAAAAACCGAAACGATATTTTGAGATAGGTTCCGGTAATTCGACAAAGTTTGCTAGATATGCAGTGAAAAGTCAGAAGCTTAATACTGAGATGGTATCCATAGATCCTTGTCCACGTGCTGAAATAGATATAATATGTGATAAAGTATATCGGCAGCCAGTTGAGGACATTGATACTGAAATCTTTGCGCAACTACAAGCAGGAGATATTCTTTTTATTGATAATTCTCATCGTTGTTTCATGAACTCAGATGTTACAACCGTGTTTCTCGATATTATTCCATATCTTAATAAAGGCGTACTGATAGGAATTCATGATATTTTTTTACCATATGATTATCCATCTGAGTGGATAGATCGTTACTATTCGGAACAATATCTTTTAGCCTCTTATTTGCTGGGAAAAGCTAACTCTGCAGATATAGTTTTACCCAATGGTTTTGTCTCATTAGATAGTGAATTGGTTCAGATCTTGTCGCCAGTATGGGAGGAACTTAATTCCCAAGATATACTCCGTGGCGGAGGAATATTCTGGCTTAGGGTATAGATATTAATAATATTGGCTTCTCGTTTAAGGCATATGAGGTGAGAAAGAGTGTTCGAATTCGGATTACCTAAAATAAGTATAATCACAGTATGTTATAATGCTGCTTTAACTATTGAGCAAACCATACTAAGCGTTATTGGGCAGCACCATCCTCAAATTGAATACATTATTATAGACGGCGGGTCAAATGATGGAACTGTGGATATCATAAAAAAATACCAGGATAAAATTTCCTATTGGCTTACCGAATCAGATTCGGGTATTTACGAAGCTATGAACAAAGGTGTGCAAAAAGCATCTGGTGATTATGTATATTTTCTTGGGGCAGACGATTGTTTGTTTAATAACGAAATAATGCAGAGAATTAGCCAGCACTTAATGGATACCCCTGCAGACGTCTTATGCGGTAAGATATATATTGTAGATGATGTCCTTGGAACTAAGATGCAACGCATGACAGGCAGATCATTAACAAAAGAAGATGTATATAGCGGGATAATAGCACCGCACCAAGGCATGTTTGTTCGGACAAGCTTGATGAAAAAATATCGATATAATGATCGTTATAAAATTGCTGGTGATTATGATTTTTTTCTTAGGTTGAATAAATATGGGCATAACATTAAATATGTAGATGATGTGGTTGCTTTCTATAGTAATGGAGGAGTTGGTGCCTCCCGAAATATGCCAAGGGTTTATGAGTGTGTCGATATCATCGGCAATCATTTGCCTATAGATTATGTTATTAAATATAAACAGCAAGAGGGAACTGGCGAAAGGACATGGGTTTATATTGACAGGTTCATTCGCAAAGTTTTAGCAATATTAGGGCTGGTTCGCTACTATCGGCTTTATTATGGCTGGGAGCCGCACACTTGTAATAATAAACAATGCAGATGGTGCAGACGGAATTAATGAGAGGGTAGAATAATGAATAAAAAAGTAGCTTTAATTACTGGGGTTACAGGTCAAGACGGTGCTTATTTATCAGAACTACTATTGCAAAAAGGCTATGAAGTCCACGGTATTAAGCGGCGGTCGTCTCAATTTAATACCGATCGCATTGATCATTTATATCAGGATCGGCATGAAGATAAAGTGAATTTCTTTCTTCATTACGGTGATATGACAGATTCCACCAACCTAATTCGTATTATTCAGCAGGTACAACCTGATGAAATATACAATTTAGCGGCGCAGAGTCATGTTCAGGTCTCCTTTGAAACCCCGGAATATACGGGTAACGCTGATGCGCTAGGTACTTTGCGCCTTCTAGAGGCCTTACGTATACTTGGCTTAGAACACAAGACGCGATTTTACCAAGCTTCAACCAGCGAATTATTTGGCAAGGTGCAGGAAACTCCGCAAAAGGAAACTACACCATTTTATCCGCGTAGTCCTTATGCGGCGGCTAAAATGTATGGTTATTGGATTACAGTCAATTATCGCGAGGCATATGGAATATATGCTTGCAATGGAATTCTTTTTAATCATGAATCTCCACTTAGAGGAGAAACCTTTGTCACTCGTAAGATTACTAGGGCAGTAGCAAGAATTAAGCTAGGCTTGCAGAAAAAGGTGTATTTAGGCAATTTGAATGCCAAGCGCGATTGGGGTTTTGCTAAAGATTATGTAGAAGCCATGTGGCTGATGCTTCAGCAGGAGCAACCTGAAGATTTTGTCATTGCTTCTGGCGAAATGCAAGAGGTACGTACGTTTGTTGAATTGGCATTTGCTGAGGTTGGTCTTGAAATTGTATGGCAGGGTCAAGGACTTGATGAAAAAGGTATTGATAAGGCTACTGGTGATGTGCTGGTGGAAGTAGACCCTCGCTATTTTCGTCCGACTGAGGTAGAGTTGTTATTAGGTGATGCAACAAAAGCTCGAGAAAAATTGGGTTGGAAATCACGTACAACGCTAAAAGAACTATGTGCTATGATGGTAAAAATGGATTTAATACAAGCAGAAAAAGACTTACTTTGCCAGGAAAATGGTTATGAAGTCAGAATGTACAACGAATAGTTTCCTATGGAGATGATAAGATGGATAAACAGGCAAAGATTTATGTAGCTGGTCATAGGGGGCTAGTCGGTGCAGCCATTATCAAAGCGTTACAAAAAGCAGGATATGTAAATATTTTAACAGCTGGACATGAGGAGTTAGATCTTATTAATCAGGAGGCAGTTGCTAACTTTTTTGATCGAGAAAAACCGGAATATGTGTTTTTGGCTGCTGCAAAAGTTGGTGGAATTTTAGCAAATTCTTTATATCCAGCTGATTTTATTTATCAAAATTTGATGATTGAAGCAAATGTGATTCAGCAAGCATACCTTAAAGGAGTGAGAAAATTATTGTTTTTGGGGAGTTCTTGTATTTATCCCAAATTGGCTGAACAGCCGATTAAAGAGGATGCTCTCCTAACAGGAATTCTGGAATCGACAAATGAAGCTTATGCCATTGCTAAGATTTGTGGCATAAAACTATGTCAGGCTTATAATCAGCAGCATAAAACAAAGTATATTTCTGTAATGCCAACAAATCTCTATGGACCTAATGATAATTTCGATTTAGAGTCTTCCCATGTACTTCCGGCACTAATACGAAAGCTTCACGAAGGAAAAGAACATAAAGCTAAGCAAGTTACTGTTTGGGGAACGGGAAATCCAGTACGAGAATTTTTATATGTAGATGATTTGGCGGATGCATGTTTGTATCTGATGGAGAACTATGAGCAGAGCAAGATTGTAAATATAGGCACTGGAATTGGTATCACAATTCATGAATTGGCAAAAAAAATTCGTGATGTTGTGGGGTTTGAAGGTAATATTATTTTTGATACAACAAAACCAGATGGCACTCCGGTGAAAATTAACGATGTGGCTTATCTTGCCTGCTTAGGCTGGAGGGCCAGTACAGATCTAGATATGGGGTTGCGCCAAACCTATCAATGGTACTGTGAAAATTACCCATCATCAAATAAGGGTCGGTAAATCAATATGCGAGAATTTTCTTGAATAAAGATGGTAGGGGCGAAAATGTGACGAATTTATATAAATCAGTTTCAGCGGTTGTTCCTGTCTATAATGCATCTACGTATATATGTGAGACTCTTAACAGCCTAATATGTCAAAAAGAACCTCTTTGTGAAATTATCATTGTCGATGATGGCAGTAGTGACGATACATGTGAAATAGTTGAAAAGTTGGCTAAGACAGATTCAAGATTGATATTGTATAGACTCCCATTCAATCAAGGAGTGTCGGCTGCTAGAAATTTTGGTATCCAGGTAGCGACTGGTGCCTGGATATTGTTTTTGGACGGGGACGATATTGCTGGTGAAAGGTTATTAGCGCGACAATTAAATCGTGTGCAGCAGCTTGCGGCTGAAGGATATGATGATGTGGTTCTTGTCCATAGTGCATATCAACAAATTGACGCAACAGGGAAGACAATGAATGGTATTATGCGTTGGAAACAGGTATTGCCTCAAGAAGTGTTTGGTTATTTTTTGTTGCGAAATCATATTATTACTGCATCTGGTGTATTGGCTCGGCATGATGCTTTAACTCAGGTAGGTGGGTTCAATCCCAATCTACACTACGCAGAGGATTGGGATCTATGGCTTCGATTGGCGCAAAAGGGCGGTTTTGGTTATGTTGATGAGCCCCTCGTATTTGTACGCCGACATAGCGAAAATACATCAAAATCAGTGACAACGGGATTAGAAGGGGAACAACGTGTTCTGAATCAGTATAACATTGAACTGATTAAAGTCGCAATTTTCCGGCGCGATCTACCTTGGGAAGTTAATTCTTCAGATTATGCTGCAATGCTTTTTCGTTTAAATAAGTGGGAGAACGGTTATCATTTCTTAGGACAAGTGCTTGTATGTAACCCAGGATTTTCCACGGGACACTTTCTAAAAGGCGTATATTATGTAAAACGACAAGACTGGGTAAATGCAAGACAGAGTTTTGAACAGACGCTGGTACTGGATGAACAACATGGTGCTGCTCTCAATAATTTAGGGGCATTGCTAGCGGTGGGAGAGAAAAAAGATGAAGCTATACAGCTTCTGATTAAAGCGTTAGATATTTTCCCAGGTTACTTGGATGCGAAACGTAACATGGAGCTACTAACAAACACACAAGGAAAAGATATCGGTTATGATAAACTGCATTTTACCTGGAGGGAATTGAGACTGGTTTTACTGGCTTACTCTGAATAGTATTGTTAACAAGAAAATAGGAGAAAAATGATGGGAAGTTATAAATGTTTAGACTCTGATCAATACTCCTTGGGGAAGTATATGCTGATTCCTGTTCGTGAGCAGGATGTCATGCTAATTAAAGATTGGCGAAATAGCCAGCTCGATGTTTTGCGACAAAAGAAGCCATTAACGGAAACGATGCAGCGCCACTACTTTGAGACTGTAATTTGGCCTTCTTTTGAGTTACAGCAGCCACAACAGTTGTTATTTAGTTTCCTTAAGCAGGATATTTGTATCGGTTATGGCGGGATCGTTCATATTAATTGGGAAGACCAGCGGGGAGAAGTCTCTTTTTTGCTGAATTCGGAACGTGTAGCAAATTCTGATGTGTATCGTCAGGATTTTTTATCATTTTTAAGCTTGGTTAAGCAAGTAGCTTATAAAGGGCTTGGTTTTAACCGACTGTTTACCGAAACATTTGATAATAGGTCATTTCACATTTCAATTTTAGAAGAGGCGGGGTTTCGCCGTGAAGGCCGTATGAAACAGCATATCTACTTGAATGGCGCCTTTACAGATTCGATACTTCATGGACATTTAAGGGGGTATGATTATAGTGTGGACCAATAAGCGAGTTTTTATTAGTGGCGGAAATGGAGTGATCGGTAGGGAACTTGTTCAGAAACTACATGACCAAGGAGCTATAATTTTTGTTGGTGATTTAAAACCATTTTCAGCCGACCTTCCTCAGGATATTTTATATCGGCAAGGAGATTTAAACTATATAACACCACAAGAGATTCTAAATTTTAAACCGGAATATTTCTTTCATTTGGCTGCGACGTTTGAGCGATCAATAGAAACCTACGAATTTTGGGAAGAAAACTTTTGGCACAATGTCAAGCTAAGCAATCATTTAATGACGATTATGAAAGATTGCCCTACTTTGAGACGGGTTATATTTGCTTCTAGCTATCTAATATACGATCAGAGTTTGTATCAATTTGATACTCCTCAAAATAAGGCATACCGCTTAGTTGAGAGTGATTGTATCAGCCCAAGGAATTTGACTGGAATGGCTAAATTAATGCATGAGGTAGAATTGAGATTTCTGTGTGAATTTAATCAAGAACGATTTAGTGTGGTAACGCCACGTATTTATCGCGTGTATGGTAAGGGATCTCGAGATGTCGTTTCGCGATGGACTCGAATGCTCTTAGCAGGTGAGACCATAAAAGTATATGGGCAAGAAGGAATGTTTGACTATATCTATGCTGGTGATGTAGCAGAAGGGCTAGTACGATTGGCAGATTCCTCTGTACAGGGTGTGGTGAATTTGGGCAAAGACCATGCACGTAAGGTTAAAGATGTGGTGGAAGTCTTTAAAAAATATTTTCCGACGATGGAAACAGAATTAATGGCAGAGCCTACTCAGTTTGAAGCATCACAGGCGAATATGGACCATTTTTATGAAGATGTGGGTTGGAGACCAACCATTGAAATCGAGGAAGGGATTCGCCAGTTGCTGGAATATGAGCGTAAAGCGCAAAACAACCAAGAAAGTGCTAAGATAAAAGAAACTAATGTCCTGTTAACTAGCGCTTCAAAAAAAATACCTTTACTTCAAGCACTGAAAAAAGCCATGCGAAAAATAGGCTTGCATGGTCAATTAATCGTAGCAGATAGTAATGCGGCATGCCTAGCCCGGCATTTTGCTGACGATTTCTGGCATATGCCGTCTTTAGATCAGTTGACAGATGACAGATTGATTCAAGAACTTAAAATTAGATGTATAAAGGCAGTTGTGCCTTCCCGCGATGGTGAACTCGCCTTTTGGAGTGCACGCAAGGAGTGGCTAAGTCAGCAGGGAATCCAGGTTATGGTGGCGGATTTGAATGTTGTTGACTATTGTCTTGATAAACTCAAGTTTTATGAATTTTGTGATCAGCATGATATTCCTGCTATTATGACGACAGACCAATTGGAAGTACTGCATGCTGAAAAGTATGTGGTAAAAGATCGCTATGGAGCAGGCTCACAGAATATAGGAATAAATCTTTCTCGGACAGAAGCGCAACAACATGCAGGTAAACTTACATATCCTATCTTTCAGCCATATATAGAAGGGCAAGAGTATAGCGTTGATGCTTATATAGATCGTGCTGGCAAAATTAAAGGTCTGGTGTGTCGTTCTCGCGATCAGATCGTTAACGGTGAATCCCAGGTGACAACAATAGTACATGATGAACGATTGGAATGGCTTTGTGGGAAGTATATTACAAAGTTACGGCTTTACGGACATGTTGTGCTGCAGTTACTCGTAGATACGCTGCAGGAAGTTCATCTGATTGAATGTAATTGCCGTTTTGGTGGAGCATCGACACTAGGCTTGGTTGCCGGGGTAGATAGTTTCTTTTGGTTTTTGCTGGAAGCTGGTGGTGAGGACATCAGTCGATATCCGTTCTTAAAGACGGTTCGCACGCTCCGTCAGGTTCGATATCCGTCCGACACCATCCTGGATGTAGACTGATTATGGCGAAGATTAGAATTATACAAATATGTGTGCCTAACGAATTTTGTGAAGCCAGTTGAGGTACTAGAAAAGTATCAAGATAATCCTAAGATGGGGAATATCTACCGTTTCTTACAAGAATCTGTAGATATTGGGGTTAATAAATTAAGTGTACAAGGGGAAATCGTCCAATAAGTGGGCGCTTTCCCCTATTTAGTAGTTTGATGTATAATATATGTAAATAAAAATTGGATTTTTTACGATAAATGATATAGGGTGATAATGATGGTTGTAGTTTTTGATCTTGATGATACTCTGTATAGTGAAGTTACGTTTGTCTACAGTGGCTTTCGAGCAGTCGCCAATTTTTTATTTGGAATTTACGCTGTTTCCGTGATTGATAGTTATTTATTTATGGTCAAGCAGTTGGAACAGGGTAGAGGACGAATTTTTGATGAGACCTTACAACATTTTGGAGTATTTTCAAAGAAGGCTGTTTTACAATGTATTTATGTTTACCGTGGTCATAAACCAGATATAAAGTTGTATGAGGATTCTATCGAATGCTTAAAACGGTTAAATGGGTTTCCTGTGTACGTTGTTACCGATGGAAATAAGCTAGTACAGAAAAATAAATTAGTGGCATTAGGACTCTATAAGACTATGAATTTCTGCTTTATTACCCATCGGTATGGTGTGAAAAATGCCAAGCCGTCAACCCATTGCTTTTTAAAAATATGTGAGAGAGAAAAGGTAGAGCCTCAAGAGATTGTATATATTGGGGACAATCCTCATAAAGACTTTGTTGGTATCAAAGCATTAGGCTTTAAAACGATTAGGATTATGCGTGGGCATTTTAAGGATGTAGTGAAACCTATTGAATTTGAAGCTCAGTATCAGATACAGTCGTTGGATGTGTTGACGGTGGATTTTTTGAGAAAGATGAAGTAACGGAAAACACCCCGCCCTAACGGGCACCCCTCTCAAGAGGGAATTTAAAAGAGATAGTTGGAGGATATTTATGCATTCAATTAAGATTGAACAAATTACTGTTGGCAAAGAACATCGCCCCTCCATCATTGCGGAGATGTCGGGAAATCACAACCACTCTCTTGAACGTGCTTTAGCTATTGTCGATGCAGCGGCAGATGCTGGGGTACAGGCATTGAAACTGCAGACCTATACGGCAGATACGATGACAATTAATATTGATGACGGTGAATTTTTTATTGATGATCCTAATAGTTTATGGAAAGGAAATTCGCTTTATAAGTTATATCAGGAAGCTTATACACCTTGGGAGTGGCATAAGCCTATTTTTGACCGTTGCCGTGAACGGGGTATTCTTGGCTTTAGTACGCCATTTGATGAAACCGCGGTTGACTTTCTGGAATCCCTTGATGTACCCTGCTATAAAATAGCTTCCTTTGAAATGACAGATTTGCCATTGATTCGCAAGGTTGCTTTTACAGGAAAACCAATGATTATATCTACGGGTATGGCGACTGTGGCAGAAATCGATGAGACAGTAAGAGCGGCTAGACAGGGAGGGTGTCAGGATGTTATTTTGCTTAAATGCACGAGTACCTATCCTGCAACACCCAAAAATACCAACTTAATGACGATCCCTCATTTGAGGGACTTATTTGATTGTCAAGTGGGGTTATCTGACCACACTATGGGGATTGGCGTGTCAGTAGCCAGTATCGCTTTAGGAGCTACCGTTATTGAAAAGCATTTTACCTTATCCCGGGCCGATGGTGGTGTGGATTCTGCTTTCTCTTTGGAACCGGCGGAAATGAAGGCATTGATTACAGAGTGCGGGCAGGCTTATGAATCCTTAGGACGAATCAGCTATGGTCCGACTCAGGCAGAACAAGCATCTTTGCGGCATAGGCGTTCTTTATATGTAGTGGAAGATGTTCGTGCAGGAGAATTTTTTACGGAGAATAACGTAAGAGCTATTCGGCCGGGGTTAGGATTGCCGCCCAAATATCTGGATATAGTCATTGGGCGTCGAGCAGAAAAAGATGTGCGGCAGGGTACGCCTGTAAGTTGGGAAATTCTATAATTTGAGATAAATCTAATGTGATTGGTGTATTGCAACAGGAGGGGAAACAAATGAAGGAATGGAAAAAAATATTAATCACACAAGAGGTAACAATTCGCGATACACTACAGATCATTGATGCTAATGCCATGCAGATTGCACTAGTAGTTGATGAGGAAAATCGTTTATTGGGGACGGTAACAGATGGGGATATACGCCGCGGTATTTTAAAAGGAATCAATTTAGACGATCATGTTATGAAAATCATGAATCCTCATCCGACGGTGGCGAAGTCTTACGAACGAAGAGATATTATTTTGGCTGTTATGAAATTAAAACGTCTGAACCATATACCGGTCATTGATGATGATGGACGGGTTAGTAGTGTGGAAACACTCCAAGACTTATTACAGGCAGATGTTAAGGATAATATTGTCGTTCTAATGGCTGGAGGGATGGGGACTCGGCTTCGTCCCCTTACGGATGATTGTCCAAAGCCACTTCTAAAAGTGGGTGGAAAGCCTGTGCTGGAAACTATTTTGGAAAACTTTATGGAATATGGTTTTAAAAAGTTTTATTTGTCTGTGAACTATAAAGCAAATATGATCAAAGAATATTTTGGTGACGGAAATCGATGGGGAGTTGAGATTGATTATATTTACGAGGACAAGCCTTTAGGAACTGCGGGGGCGTTAAGTTTGTTGCCGGAAAAACCAAATCAACCATTACTGGTTATGAACGGTGATTTACTAACAAAGGTTAATTTTCAGCAGCTTATTGATTTTCATAGTGTACACCAGGCTCAGGCCACTATGTGTGTGAGAGAATATAATTTTCAGGTTCCTTACGGTGTTGTCAACATGGATCAGCATCGACTTACTGAAATTGAGGAGAAGCCACTACAACGTTTTTTTGTCAATGCTGGTATTTATGTACTTGAACCAAAGGTTTTGGAATTGATTCCTAATAATGAGTTTTTTGATATGCCTAATTTATTTAAAAGAATTATTAGCAAAAGTGGGGAAACTACGGCATTTCCCATTAGAGAGTATTGGATGGATATTGGTCAGTTGAATGATTATGAACGGGCTAATGTTGAGTTTGAAGAGGTGTTCGGATGATTAGTGGCAAGAGGATATTGGCAATTATCCCGGCGAGAGGTGGTTCAAAAGGCATTCCACGAAAAAACATTATTGACGTTGCGGGTAAGCCGCTGATTGCTTGGACAATTGAAGCGGCAAAGAAATCGAAATACATTGATAGAGTGGTGCTTTCCTCTGAGGATGATGAGATTATCCGCATAGCCATCCAGTGGGGATGTGAAGTCCCATTGAAACGGCCCGATTTTCTCGCTGAAGATGATACACCTGGGATAGACCCAGTTTTACATATGTTATCTGTTTTACCTGAGTTTGATTATATTGTTTTATTGCAGCCAACTTCGCCACTTCGTAGAACTGAAGATATTGACGGCTGTATCGAACAATGTATTAACAAACGAGCAAACTGTTGTGTTTCGGTTACAGAGCCGGATAAAAGCCCTTTTTGGATGTATTATATTAATTCAGAAGGTGTTTTGGAGCCGGTTGTATCCAGCGATAATGAGGTGGCTGTTCGACGTCAAGATTTGCCGGTTATCTATGCTTTAAATGGAGCAGTCTATGTTGCTCGTTGTGAGTGGCTATTAAAAAACAAATCTTTTTTAACTAAAGAGACGATTGGTTATCCTATGTCCAAAGAACATTCGATTGATATTGATTCTTGGAGAGATTTACAGTTGGCAAAAATAATGTTAGAGAACAATTAGAATAATTATTGAACGACTACATTATTCTGTTTAATAATAATGCATTTTAACTAAATGGTCAGGAAGAATCAAGTCCAGCACCGGTTGCTATCTACCGGGTATTACATCGCTTAATAGAATATAAGCTGAGATAAGCAGTAAAGGGGAAGATTGCTTTCCGCCTTACAATAACAAATACAAAGTCTCAATATTTTTTACTGATACTTGCATTTTCCTTTTAATAAGCTTATAATATAGGTTAAGAACCTATTGCTTAGGTCTGTGGTTGAAAGTCGAGGCCAGTCGCAGGCGAAACGATCCACATAAGGAGTCCAAAGCGGCTCTGAGCATGGTGCGGTTTAGGGGTAAGTCCTGCCGAGTTATTAGCTACGTCAGCTAGATTCGAGAGTGGCAGTAGTGAGGAGATTGATTTCTTATTAGCGAACCTTCCAGCAGGCGGGTGTGGGGGCAAAGACCAGGTCAGCTAAGCAGTGTGGTCCTTTAGAATTCATAAGGTGAGGGGATTTCTTTAATGGCTTTTCAGGACAAAACTCTAAAATGTAAGGACTGTGACGCAGATTTTGTGTTTACTGCAGGTGAACAGGAGTTTTACGCAGAAAAGGGATTTGAAAATGAGCCTGCACGTTGCCGCGAGTGCCGCGATGCGAAAAAGCGCAGTCGCGAGGGCGGAGAACGTCAAACATCACAACGGGAAATGCATGAGGTGGTTTGTGCTGGATGTGGTATTACTACACAAGTGCCATTTAAACCTCGTAACGATAGACCAGTTTATTGCCGGGAATGCTTCACGGCACAAAGATCATAAAGTACGCAGTACTCGGATGAGAAATCATCCGAGTTTTTTGTTCTTGTATCGGCTGAAGAGGAAGTATTGATGATGAGTGCATTACTAGAAATAGGACTTGTATGAAAATAGTATGAAATGCTCCTATTATAGTGTTGACTAAATATGCATAAATACTGTATAATTATAAAGTAATTAAGGATATAAGCAGGAGGGTTATTCTATGTCAAAGAAAATCATGTCATTATTAATTATCGTGGTGCTGATAGCATCATTTGGTTTGGTCGGGTGCAGTAAGCAGGGAGCATCCACTGCGAAAGTATTGAAAGTGGGGACCGATGCGGGCTTTGCTCCATTTGAGTTTCAAGATGAAAAATCAAAAGAATATGTGGGTTTTGATATGGATCTGATCAAAGCCTTAGGCAAGCAAATGGGCTATGAAGTACAAATTCAAAATATGAATTTTGATGGACTAATTCCTGGTCTAGAAGTGAACAGCATTGATGCAGTAGCATCCGGTATGACGATTACAGAGGCTAGAAAACAAAAAGTGAATTTTACGAAGCCTTATTATCAAGCAGGATTAACTATCGTAGTAAAAAATGAGAATAATACGATTAAGAACTTTAAAGATTTAGAAGGCAAGAAGATTGCAGTGCAGATTGGTACTACTGGTGCTGCAGAGGCAAAGAAGATTAAAGATGCCCAAGTTCGTGAGTTTAATAATGCTCCCGAAGCCTTTATGGAATTAAAAGCTGGCGGTGTAGATGCCGTTGTCAATGATAAACCTGTTAATGAATATTATATTGCCCAATCAGGCAGCAAAGATGCCAAATCCGTTGGTGAGCCTCTGCAAGCTGAGGAGTACGGGATTGCCGTTGCTAAGAACAATACAGAGCTGGCAGGTAAGCTGGATAAAGCTCTTGATGAGCTGAAAAAGAATGGCGAATATGAAAAAATATACGTAAAATGGTTCGGTAAGAAGCCAGGAATATAAGCTGATAAAAGTATAATGTATACATTGTGGGGCTCGGTGAAAACCGGGCCTTTTTGCTTTTATTTTTATAAAAAAACTATTGACTAAATATCCAAGGCATATGTATAATTATGAACATTACAAGATTACAAATAAATAGCGTGGGGGAATGAGAAGTGTCTAAAAAAATACTATTTTTGTTCATCGTTGGGATATTTATCTTATCATTAGGATTGGTAGGCTGTGGCAAGCAGGAAGTTAAGCCAGCCAAAGTTTTGAAAGTTGGATCGGAAGCGGCTTTTGCTCCTTTTGAGTTTCAAGATGAGAGTACGAAAGAATATATAGGCTTTGATATTGACTTAATAAAAGCCATTGGTAAGCAAATGGGGGCCGAAGTACAAATTCAGAACATGGGATTTGATGGATTAATTCCTGGCTTAGAGGCTAATAGTATTGATTTGGCTATTTCAGGAATGACGATTACAGAAGAAAGAGCCAAAAAAGTAAGCTTTTCTAAGCCCTATTATAAATCTGGTTTGACAATGGTTGTAAAGACTGATAATACGAGCATTCAATCTTTCAAGGATTTAGAAGGTAAAAAAATTGCTGTTCAATTAGGTACGACTGGCGCAGATGAAGCTAAAAAAGTAAAAAATGCACAAATTCGTGAGTTTAATAGTGCTCCAGAAGCTTTTTTAGAGCTTAAAGCTGGTGGTGTTGATGCAGTTGTAAATGATAAACCTGTTAATGAATATTATATTGCCAAAACCGGCGGCAAAGATGCTAAAATAGTTGGTGAGCCTCTAACTGCTGAGGATTATGGTATTGCCGCTTCAGCCAAAAACAAAGAGCTAATTATCCAAGTTGACAAAGCATTAGATGAATTAAAAAAGAACGGTGAATATGAAAAAATATATGTAAAATGGTTTGGTAAAAAGCCATAATTCAATCATCGTACATAAAGACATGGGAGCGTTTATGAACTAAACATTTCCATGTCTTTTTATAATGTGGGGGAAATATAGAATTATGAATCACAAAGACGCAGAGAATACACAGGGGAGCTGTACCGTAACAGTGGTGAGTGGACACTCATTACAATGTATTATCCTGATAATACAAAAAATGCTTGATGATTCAGAAAAAAGATGTAAAATAGTAGAAGGTAAATAAATAGAGTTGTTATGGGAGGTTATTTGATTGTCGAAGAAAATGCTGAGTTTGATGATAGTCGGAATTTTAGTATTATCCTTGGGGTTAGTTGGCTGTGGCCAGAAGGCTGCAGAAACGGACAAGGCTAAAGTACTTAAAATTGGTGCAGAAATGACATTTCCACCTTTTGAGTTTCAAGAAGAGGGCAATAAAGAATATGTTGGCTTTGACATGGATTTGGCAAAAGCAGTGGCAAAGCAAATGGGCTACACTGCAGAAATTCAAAACATTGGTTTTGATGGCTTGATTCCTGCTTTGGAAGCAGGCAATATTGATATGATTGTTTCCGGTATGAGCATAACAGAAGAGCGGAGTAAGAAACTAGCGTTCTCCAAACCGTATTATAAATCTGGTTTGTCTATTGTAGTTAAAGGGGACAATAATTCGATTACTAGCTTTAAAGATTTAGAAGGAAAAAGAATTGCTGTACAAATTGGTACCACAGGTGCTGAAGAAGCTAGAAGAATTAAAGATGCGAAAGTACGGGAATACAATAGCAATTCCGAAGCCTATATGGAATTAAAAGCTGGTGGTGTGGATGCAGTAGTGAATGATCTGCCAGTGAATGAATATTACTTAACCAAAAGCGGCGAAAAGAATGCCAAAATTGTTGGCGATATCGTGAATGCCGAGGAATATGGCATGGCTGTAACTAAGAAAAACACAGAGCTGGTGGAAAAAGTAAACAAGGCGATTGACGAATTAAAGAAAAATGGCGAATATGAAAAAATTTATGTGAAATGGTTTGGCAAAAAACCACAACTCTAAAAATGATGAAGAGGCTGCCTCAATCCTTGAAGGCAGCCTCTTCATTTTTCCTTATCCCTGTTCTTCTTTGTTTTTTACTTTGAAATTAAGAAGGCTGCTTTCGGACTGTTATTGAGAGCAATCTCTTGCTGACTAGAGTATTACTTCGTTATATTCGCAATTCAATAGGATTGACAGCATTGTTCTGTGTGTTTATAATCATAGTGTTGCGTTATTATACATGCATACATATTTTTTGAATTAAGGGTGAAGACTATGAACTTTGATTTTGATTTAATTGTGCGTTCCTTTCCCCTTTTATTAGTCGGTGCAGGGGTAACGGTGCAAATTACAGCGTTTAGTGTGAGTCTGGGTTTGCTAATTGGAATGTTTGTTGGAATTGCACGTTTATCCAATACTTGGATTATTAAAGCATTAGCTGCAGTGTATGTGGATTTTATTCGAGGCACACCGCTGTTAGTGCAGATTTTTCTTATTTATTTTGCACTGCCCATTATTGTAGGACAGCGGATTGATCCTTTTATTGCTGCGATTACTGCTTGCAGTATTAACAGTGGTGCATACGTTGCAGAGATTTTCCGTGGTGGCATACAATCCATTGATAAAGGGCAGATGGAAGCAGGACGTTCTCTTGGTATGACTTGGGGACAGACGATGCGTCATATTATTTTGCCTCAGGCTTTCAAACGCATTATCCCGCCTTTAGGAAACGAGTTTATTGCAATGATGAAAGATTCTTCGTTGGTATCAGTAATTGGTTTTGAAGAGCTTACAAGAAGAGGGCAGTTAATTATTGCCCGCACCTACGGGTCTTTTGAAATATGGTTATCGGTAGCATTTATTTATTTGATTATGACCTTCACAATTTCACGTCTGGTAGATTATCTGGAGCGGAGGTACAAAATCGATGATAAGCATTAAAAATGTTCACAAACATTTTGGTAAACTCCATGTTTTAAAAGGGATTAATGCACATATTGCTGAAAAAGAAGTTGTTGTTATCATTGGACCCAGTGGGTCGGGCAAAAGTACATTACTCCGCTGTATTAATTACTTAGAGGAGCCAACAGAAGGCGAAATTATAGTAGATGGCATTCCTCTTACCAACCAAGCCAATATTAATAAAGTGCGGGAAGAAGTAGGGATGGTTTTTCAGCGCTTTAATCTATTTCCTCATAAATCCGTATTGGAAAATATCATCTTAGCACCTATGACTGTGCGGAAAACTCCAAAGTCTGAGGCGGTAAGAATTGCCCAGGATTTACTTGTTAAGGTTGGACTGGCTGATAAGGAGCATGCGTATCCGGAGCAACTGTCAGGTGGACAGCAGCAGCGGGTAGCGATTGCCAGAGCATTGGCCATGAAACCGAAAATTATGCTGTTTGATGAGCCTACTTCTGCTCTTGATCCTGAGATGGTTAAAGAAGTACTGGATGTTATGAAATCCTTAGCTCATGAAGGAATGACAATGGCGATTGTTACTCATGAAATGGGTTTTGCCAGGGAAGTTGGGGATCGGGTTCTTTTCATGGATGAAGGGCGCCTTGTAGAAGAAGGCACGCCAGATGAGATTTTCACTCATGCAAAAGAAGAGAGAACGAAATCCTTCTTATCTAAAATATTGTAAGAAAAAGGATGATTTCTTATAAATTCCAGGCTGAGCGATTTGACACACATATCCAGTAATGTTATACTTTAGATAGTGGTCACGTGGTTGACCTCAGTTTATCGTTTATTTTAGGAGGAGTTTCATAATGATTGGTAAAGTAAAATGGTTCAGTTCTGAAAAAGGCTATGGTTTCCTTGAAAGAGAAGATGGTGGCGATGTATTCGTACATTTCTCCGCAATTCAAGATCAAGGCTTCAAAACTTTAACTGAAGGTCAACAAGTTGAGTTTGATATTGTTGATGGCGCACGTGGACCGCAAGCAGCTAACGTTGCTAAAGCTTAATAGATTTTGAGCAAATATACCCGGCTATTATAGCCGGGTTTTTTGAATTTATAAGCCTTTTGGGTACGTTATGATTTAATCCACTGTATGTATTTTAAAGACGTGTCATCATTCTTTTCTATAGTAACAGATATAATTATCGAAATAGTTAAAATATATAAAGGACTTTGGTGTCTCAATGGAGAATGATACATATAAGACACTGAAAGGAGATGGGCGATTATGGCAATTGTAGTACGAGGAAAAAATATTGAGATTACACCAGCACTAAAGGAGTATGTCGTAAAACGCACTAGCAAGATTACGAAATACTTCGATACTCTAGGAGAGATTACAGCTATTCTAGCTGTAGAAAAAGGTCGCCATATAATTGAATTGACTGTGCCGGTTAATGGTATGATTCTCAGGGGCGAGGAAGCCACTGCTGATATGTACACTTCTATTGATCTAGTTGTAGACAAAATTGAAAAACAAATTGAAAAATATAAAACTAAAATTTCTCGCCGCATGAAAGCTGGTACCTTTAAAGGAGAATTAGTTGCTTCTACAGCAGCTCCAGAGGTAGAAGAACTCCATGTTGTGAAAACAAAACGATTTGCTGTGAAACCGATGGATATTGAAGAGGCTATTTTACAGATGAATCTTGTCAATCATGATTTTTATGTATTTAGCAATTCGGAAACAGAAGAGGTCAATGTAGTATATCGCCGTAAAGACGGAAAATATGGCTTGATTGAACCTGATTTTAACTAAGGAAGAGAAGAATTATCTCTAAGGTGTAGTTAAAACGAAAAAAGTGCAGAGTTAAAGAGTAAGCACAAAGTAACCACGTGAAACGATGTTTCATGTGTGTACTTTGTGCTTTTGTATTTCAGTTATGAGGAAATTAGCAGCTCAAGGTTAAAAAAGAGATGGAAATCTATTTTAATGAAATGATAACTGGTGCTCTTCTGCCTACTGGTATTGTTTTTTAGAAAATGGGCACTACTAAAAAAAGGCTTACATGGGTTTTTTCCTATTTATCAATTGCGGTAGGAGAAAACCCATTTCTTTTAGGATCCGATAAAAGATTAGGATAAAAGCTCCAGACGACGATTTGTCACTAGTTCGCTAAGCGTTGTGGTATCCAGTTCTCTGGCCTTACGTGCAAATTCTTCTCGGGTAAAAATCTTTTTATCAATCAGTAAATCAATGAGAACCGTGATTGCCAGGGTGTTCTTATAATCCGTATCTTTTAAGTCTGCAAGTTGTCCAATTACATGAATCGAGTTTAACTGCAAGGCAATTCCTCCCTAAAATAGAAAATGAGTGTATATTCTCAGGTATTCCCATTTTATGAGTATTTTATACCTAACATATATCTTGTGAGAGAGCTGGATAAGAGTGATTGCTTTATATGAAACCTAAGTTTTCTTTATTTACTTTGACTTATGTATTATCTTTTGATAAAATTTAGAATTAGGCATATACTGTAAACTAAGAGAAGTTTTTAATGAATGTGCTAACTTTTAAGGAGTTGATACCAGTTGTTTAAGTTTTTAAAAAATCTCTTTGGTGATGATAATGAAAAAGAAATAAAACGTATGATGAAATATGTGGAAGAAGTGAATACATTTGAACCTGCTATGCATAAATTAAGCGATATTTCACTGTCTGCTAAGACAGGTGAGTTTAGACGTCGTTTAGAACAAGGCGAAACTTTGGACGATATTTTGCCAGAGGCCTTTGCTGTTGTACGGGAAGCCTCTCGCCGTGTATTAGGCATGAGGCATTTTGATGTTCAGTTGCTAGGCGGTATTACACTCCATGAAGGCAATATTGCTGAGATGCGTACAGGGGAAGGTAAAACTCTCGTAGGTACGCTAGCTACATATCTGAATGCTTTGACTGGTAAAGGTGTTCATGTGGTTACCGTTAATGATTATTTAGCAAAACGTGATAGTGAGTGGATGGGAAAAGTCTATCGCTTTTTAGGCCTAACGGTGGGACTCATTGTACATGGTCTTGATTTTGTTGATCGTAAGCAGGCGTATCATGCAGATATCACCTATGGAACGAATAATGAATTTGGTTTTGACTATCTGCGGGATAATATGGTTATTTATGCAGATCAAATGGTGCAGCGTCCATTAAATTACGCCATTGTGGATGAAGTGGATAGTATTTTAATTGATGAAGCGCGCACACCTCTTATTATCTCCGGGCCGGGGGAAAAATCGACTGAATTATATCATGTCTTAGCAAGAATTACCCCGAAGCTAAAAGAAGGTGAGGATTATACTGTCGATGAAAAGACTCGTACCGTAGCACCAACGGAAAGCGGTATCGCAAAGGCAGAAAAGCTGCTTGGAATTACTAATTTATATGATCATGCCAATATTGAGATGTCTCACCATTTCAATCAGGCTCTAAAAGCGAAAGGATTAATGAAAAGAGACCGGGATTATGTGGTAAAAGACGGAGAAGTCGTTATCGTTGACGAATTTACGGGACGCTTAATGTTCGGCCGCCGCTACTCTGATGGTCTGCATCAGTCCATTGAGGCAAAAGAAGGGGTAAAGGTAGAGCGGGAAAGTCAAACCTTAGCTTCTATTACCTTCCAGAATTATTTCCGCATGTATAACAAATTATCTGGTATGACAGGCACTGCCAAAACAGAAGAGGCAGAATTCCGGAAAATTTATAAACTGGACGTTATTACGATTCCAACCAATAAAGAAGTAAGCCGTACGGATCTGCCGGATGTAATCTACAAAACGACTAAAGCAAAATATAGAGCGGTTGTCAACTCCATTGTAGAACGTCATGCAAAAGGACAGCCGGTGCTGGTAGGTACGACTTCCATAGTGCAGTCAGAACATTTGAGCGATATGCTAAAGAAGAAAGACGTGCCTCATAATGTATTAAATGCTAAGTATCATGAGATGGAAGCTCAAATTATAGCCCAAGCCGGACAGCCGGGAGCTGTAACCATTGCTACCAATATGGCGGGCCGTGGTACGGATATCGTGTTGGGTGAAGGTGTGGCAGAATTGGGGGGCCTCCATATTATTGGTACCGAGCGTCATGAAAGCCGTCGTATTGATAATCAGCTGCGTGGTCGTGCTGGTCGTCAGGGAGACCCTGGATCTTCTCACTTCTACCTGTCTTTGGAAGATGATTTAATGCGTTTATTTGGTTCCGATAATATTGCAACGATTATGGATAAATTGGGTATGGAAGAAGATGAGCCCATTGAGCATAGCTTAATTACACGTTCCATTGAACAGGCTCAGAAGAAAGTCGAAGGCCGTAATTTTGACATGCGGAAACATGTATTAGAATATGATGATGTAATGAACCAGCAAAGGGAAGTTATTTATGGACAACGCCGTCAAATTTTAACCGGCGAGGATATGAAAGAAAACATCTTCCATATGATTGAAAAACTGATCAATCGCGGTATGGAACTGTTTGCTGACGAAAAATTATATCCTGAGGATTGGAATACCCAAGGTTTGGTTGAATACTGCGAAGATATTTTTGCTCCAGAGGGTCAATTA
>CAMKSY010000025.1 GCA_946415545.1 uncultured Pelosinus sp.
GTTTAACAAGTCCTACTATGGATTTTAAAGTAGTACTTTTTCCTGCACCATTAGGTCCAATAATTCCCACAAATTCTCCAGAACTTATGCTGCAGGTAATATTCTCTAAAATTTTCTTTTCACCAAGCACAATACTAGTATTACGGACATTTATGATTTCCTGAGTCATGAAATGCCTCCAGGCTGCTGGGATTTACGCAGCAGGTATAAGAAGTAAGGAGCACCTAGTAACGCAGTCATGATACCTACACGAATTTCATTAGGAGGAAAAATCATTCGTCCTAAGGTATCACAGAATACTAAGAATAAAGCACCTGCTAAGGCACTAATTGGCAGCAGCCAGCGATGCTCCGGACCAACTAGTATTCGCATAATATGAGGTACAATTAAACCTACAAATCCAATGGTACCGCTCACACATACGGCCATAGCCGTCGTGGCAGCAGCTACAAATAACAAAAGCAGGCGCAGTGCAACCACAGGCACTCCTACGGATCGAGCTTCTTGCTCCCCTAATACAAGAACATTCAAATGCC
This sequence comes from uncultured Pelosinus sp., assembly GCA_946415545.1. GTDB lineage: Bacteria > Bacillota > Negativicutes > DSM-13327 > DSM-13327 > Pelosinus. Next base: position 537 of record CAMKSY010000025.1, read on the forward strand.
GTGCCAGCAAGCATAAAATAATCAGACCGATGAGAATTGGACCAACTGCCAGATAAACATGTTCCCAGCGTCTATAATCCAATCCTCCTACTACCCAAAACAAATATTCTCGTACCCTATATTCATTCATCAAAGTCAACATTCCAGATGTTAAAGCCCCCATTAACATACTGACAGCTACTCCTGACAGCAGTAAGGTCATCACAGGGATTTTACCTCGTGACATAGACAAAAAAACCGTTGCGCTCACTGCTGCGAGAGCTCCTACTAACGCAAACATCGGCATAATAAATATACTAGAGGACGTGAGACCAAGAGCAATGGAAGTAACAGCTCCAAAGGATGCTCCACTGGAAACGCCAATAATTCCCGGATCAGCTAGAGGGTTGCCAAATACCCCCTGCATAACAGCTCCCGATACGCCTAATGCGGCTCCTACTAACATCCCTACGAGTACCCGGGGCAAACGGATATTCCACACAACGGCCTGAAAGTCCCCATTAACCGAGGGGAAATATCCGCTAATTACCGGTACATGCTGCCCTATAATTGCTAGAGTATCTTCCCAAGGCACCTTTATCGTTCCCCAAGATATAGAAAGCACGATCATTCCAAGTAAAGCAATACTAAGTATCACCATAATGTTCCAGGCTTTTTTAGCCCGATTCTTTTGTATTTTTTTTAGTATTGTTTCTCTCATGGATTATATTGAGGATAAGCTGCCTTAGCAACGTCCACTACTCCTTGTACAATATATTGTGAGGAAGAGCTTAAATGACGATCAGGAATCGTATATAGCTGCTCTTTCTGGATTGCTCCCAGACTTTGAAATGCGGGGTCATCTCGTACCCCCGCTTTAAAGTCCTCTACCTTAGTTTTGCCATTATAATTCCAGGTTGGCATAATAAAAACATCGGGATTTGCAGCTATAATTTGTTCTTTAGTCATCATTTCATACTTACCAATACCTACTTTACTTGCCCCATTCACGACACCTGCATATCGGCAGATATCATCGAATAAGCTGCCTTGTCCTCCGATTCCTCCCATTAAGGAGAAAAGGACTACTGTTTTTCGTTCCTCATTCCTGACTTTCTCCAGTGATTTTTGAATCGTTCCTAATTGCTTGTCCATTTGAGCTACCATCTGCTGTCCCATCTGCTCTTCTCCAACAACATGGGCAATTTCTCGAATCACATATTTCACATCTTCTATGGTGCTCGGTGTTTTATATACATAAACAGGAACTCCTGCGTCACGAATGGTTTGTATCAATTCGATAGGCTGCCAATCTGCAATAAATAACACGTCTGGCCGTAATGCGATAATGGCTTCCGGATTGGCCTTCACTTTTTTAGATACCAATTTAGCCTGTTCACTGATATTGGATATCTCCGGATCATCTGCCAAATAGGTTAACGCTAAAATACGCTCCAAAGGAACCAAGTCTACTAATATCTCATCTGTCCCCAAGGACAAGGACACAATTCGGCTGGGCTTATGAGGAAGTTTTATTACATAACCTTGAGAATCCTGTACTTCATAGCCTCCTGCTTTAGGTGTATCCTGTTGTTGGTTAGAACTGCAGCCAACGATTAGTAGAAGGCAGCAAATTAAGAGTAAAGCAAAAAATGATACTTTTTTCATCCGTTAACGCTCCTTATATTGCAAGGCCTGCTGCTGAATATTGATTTTTTCAGACCAATCATTAATCGATGTATACATAAACTCATGTACTAGATATGCAGGTTGTACACAATTAATAATCTTCTTCACGCAGGGAGAGGTAAAAGGTAAATGCTCGTCAATGCGCAACACATGACTCATAGCAGCTGCCAAAATATCATCTTGAGGAATAGCTTTGCCTCTACTCTGTTTGATATAGTTTCCAGACAAGGAATGGTGCAAATGCACACCATGAATATACTGTTTATACTCTTCCAGATTATCAACTATTTTGAGTACATAATCCACACCATCATCCTGATCCTTTAGTTCTGGATTCGTATTCATCAAATGGCCGATATCCAGCATAATTCCCGTCTTGGGATGTTTTACACTATCAAGCAACAACGCTGTAAGTTCTTTATCCTTCAAAGTTAATCCTGGCCACCATAAATTCTCAAATAATAATTCCATATCTTCTGGTATACTTTCTGCCAGCTCATTAATCACCTCAATCGTAGCTTCAATGATTTGTCGGTCAGAAAAGCTAAACTGCCAATTAAATAACTCTGCAATTCGTGTCTGACTGACATGGAAAACGACATACTTGGCACCTGCCATTTTAGCAATATGAAGATTCTCACGATAGATATTTAGCCATCCTTCACGAGTCAAAGCACCATAACAAGCTTCAATCTGTGCATCACTGCCAAATTGCCTGAGTAGCTGCGACCTGTCACCTCGCCAAAAATCCAACCAGTTCGGCCAGAAACGCAGATGCACACCTTGTATCCACTGTTTCTTATGAACACGTGGATTCCAAGAATCACAAAACATCATTTCCAAGCCATCTAAATGATGATGATTCAAAAAAGCTTCTAAGCATACAGGGTTATTATGAATGAGTTCCAGATCCGATGCATAATTGGATAAATTCACAAGTTGTAACATAGTATAAGTCCTTTACTCAAAAGTATAATCATTTTACGGAGAAATTGCTTCTCTTTACTCTAGCTACAAAATAGCTACTTTTTGTGTAAATGTTTAAAGAGCTTATATACTTTTTAAACATAAATGGCTGCTTTAATTTAATATAACCACGAAAGGGCAAGTTAAACACTTTGCCCCTTGCCTCAAGTTACTAAAATATCATTTTTAGACCAATCATATAATTTCGGCCACCGCAAGGCTTACCAGCAGATGTATCATAGTACTTATCAAGTATGTTATTTACCGTTAAAAAGGCAGTGTTACAGGCATATATCATAGCCTTTGTTTTAATTCCTACATGTTTGTCCCTTTCCTCCTAGTTATTTTTGTTATGTCATTACGTTGCCATTACTTTTTTAGATATTTCTATCTTTTTCTGTCCTTGTATATGCTGGTTCCATAAGCTCGCAACCATATGACTAGTTCCTTGCAATCCCATAAATGGCCGATGGTTAAGGATCATTTCATCGTAAACAGGTGAGGAGATATGCTGATATGCCACATCTTTCACTGCCTTTTGATGCAGGATCGCTTTCTCCTTGCTGCTTGCCATCAGCAATCCGCCTCGTAAGCCTTCCAACTGTTGTTCTATTTTCTGCTGATCTTTATATCCATCCAACACACTTCCAATATATTCAGGATAAGTCTGTTTAAAAGGAACACCATTATGCAATACGGTTATGATTTTCTTTGTATTTATCCACTCCCCTCGTACTGCCTGAGATATCGCAAAGGCTACGGAAGCAGGGGCAGCAATGAGAATGCTGTCAAACCAGATATTCCCCCAAATCTTCTGCTGCTCTTTATTCATAATGCCATGTTTTTGTCCTAGATAATTTGCTTCTTGTTGAAGCGCCTTTAGTCCAGTACTTTTCCCCGACAGATAATAATCAATCGCTTTTAGCCAGCTTAAGGAACCTTGTATACCATAAGGGGGCAATAAGGATACATAGGGCATATCATACTGCTCTTCCAGCATCTCCGCCAGTTCACGTCCTAATTCGTCATGAATTACAATATTCAGCTGCGCCTGTGTCATATTGGTAATTTCCTGTATCGCACTTCCCGCTCCCGGGCAAGCAATTACCTCATAACCGGCTAAAGTCAGCATGCGCCGCAGCTCTTCCAGGTCATGGACTGCATTATAATAACCGACACTGCATCCTAAAAGATTAACAGTCCCCGGCTTTATAGCAGTACGAAGCTGCAGGGGCATCTCACGAAAATAAGCTTTGGAAGCTGCTTGATATCCCGCCCAAAATCCATCTTCCAAATCATGACGATCTAAGCAAATCACCGGACAACTCAGATCTGCCTGCTTGGCAATCTGCAAAAGCTCCTCATTACGGGTACTGTCAGTACAGCTGTTTGCCAGCAGCACTACAGATGGTTGAGCCGTCTGTTTTATGGATTGTAAAATATCCAGCAAATACTGCTCTGTACCAGCAAATACTGCATCTTTGTTCCTTTGGGAGCAAAAGAAGCGCGTTCTTGCTGTTGGACATTGTTTTTCAATATGCTCATGCGCTGAAAAGTAACACCACAAGGAACTATTAAGCACCATTACAGCATCTGGAATACCTGCAAAAAAGGTTGATGCACCTGTCAATCCACAACTATTGCCCTCTTTGCACATATAGGTTGAAAGACTCGTAACCATATACAATCCCCCCTTTTTCTGCATTTCCTCAACAATACCCATAAAAAAATCTCTTAACCCAAAGGGGTCAAGAGATTTTTACAATAGTAAAGCAAATAATAATCCCGACGTATATATACGTCGGGGAAAAATAAGCACAATAAAAAAACTATCGCACAAATCCCCTCCCCATCTCTCGCAGGTTCTAACGGTGATTGCTATATAGGCAGTTCTCCTGACTTAGAATCATTGCTTCCCCATACCTTCCCAAGAACTTTGTCTCAGTGGCATAATCATGGGTTCACTCCTCATTACAGTGGCGGGACCGTGCCGGAATGAAACCGGACTTCCCTATTAAGCCCCAAGGGGCACCTATACCATCCATATGAATTTTATATGTTATGAGATTCACTTTATAATATCTTTAAAGAATTGTCAAGCAATTCAAGGTTAACAAATTCTTTTAAAACTCTATCCCTTTTTGAGCCTTTATGCCCTTTTTATACGGATGTTTAATCTCTTTCATTTCTGTTACTAAATCCGCTTTATCAATAATCTCAGGTCGGACATCTCGCCCTGTCAGCACAAGGTGCAAAGCAGAGGGTTTATCCTCCAATAATTTTAATACTGCTTCTAACGATATAACACCAAACTTAATCGCATAATTAATTTCATCTAGAATAATCATATCCCACTGGTTTGATCCAATCTCTTTTCCCGCCATCGCCAAGGCTTCTTCAGCTGCATGACGATGATTGGCCATAGCATCTTCATTCGCATTACGAACAAAACCTTCTCCCATCTGACGCATTACGAAATTAGGTCCCAAAGCCTCTGCCGTTTTTAATTCTCCATACTTCCAGCTGCCTTTAATAAATTGTATGATCAGTACTTTAAATCCCTGTCCCCAAGCCCTCAATCCAAGACCTAAGGCTGCTGTTGTCTTCCCTTTGCCATTTCCTGTGTTAACAAGTATTAAGCCATGCCTATTTTCCATATAACTCCCTCCTCTTTTCATACTATATCATGATATTAACAGTCGATATATATCTTTTCACTTCAACTGTGGTGAGTTTTCGATTAGAACACTCGTCATTCTTATTTCCATAATATTAAGTAATAAGTTCTTCCATGCTTGAAGACATCCTTCCAAGTCTGGCTGAAGAATGACAGGACATAAGACACCAAATTTACCTGCAGCTAAACCTAGTATTGCATTTCCCGCCTCCATAACTTCCTTACAAGTTAGTAGTTCCCATAGGAATTGATCCACTAAATGAATATACAAGGATGTGTAAGTCACTAATTGATCATCCTGATCTACGATATACAACTGCTCTAAGAATTCAGCCTTTACAATTGCCTCGGCATGATCCTTTCGATAGCTCTGCCATATTGTCTCTTCTACTACACCAAAACGTTTTATACGCCGCAGTACGCTATGTTGTTTTCGGGGCGAAAGACCAGACTGCTTATTCAAAGCATCTTTAACAGCTTTCTTCACCACACAGCCAATGAGTTCACCTAATTTCGAATGTTTGCCTGCACTTTCTAGATATAACGAAGAATGAGGATTCGCAATAATCATCGTTTGATCCGTCCCGGAACCGGTCGCCAAACCATTGGAATAATTACTGCCAGCCATCAGTTCCTGTAATGCTGCCGTCTTAGCCTCTGTACAGGTAACTAAGGCCCTGGACAATGTGCCTGGAGGCATATCAGAGTCAATCAGCAGTATTATATTAATTGTACCAGGTTTCTGTAATGTCGACTTCTCAACAGGCTGAAAATAAGTAGCTGGGTCACCTACCCGCCCCCCATTCACTTCGATTCCGCCCGTTACAAAAGCTGTTACCTTCAGAGTTTCGTAACTCTCAGAATGAATGGATACATTCTCCATAGAGGCGGCTGTTGCCATACCAGAAACAGTATCTGCATGGAGTCCTACCTCTTGCGCCACCAAACGCATATGTTCTTCGTAAGTAGGAGCACGCAATTCATAGGCAATACCCGCACCTGGATTGCAGTCATGATTAAATACCGCTGTTAAGTCTTCACGATATCCACCATTATACACGGAGGTACTAAGCACCTTCCGTGGCCCCCCAAATAAAATTACGATGCTTTTATAATATTTATAGGCAATATCACCTGTTGAAAAGGTACATAGTTTCATGAAATATCTCCTTTCACTAATCAAATGCACTACAACATAACTTACATAATCTCCGTTTAACCTCCCTGTTGACAGCGGCTTATATATTGGTTCCAAAGTCTTTCATTCATATGACAAGCACCTCGTATCCCCATGAAGGGTCGTGTACTGAGAATGATTTCATCATATACCGGCAAAGCAATATTCTGACAAAGCACATTAGGCACTGCCTTTTGCTGCATCAATGCTTTTTCATTACTGCTGCCCAGCAGCAGTCCTCCTGCCAGGCCTGCTAACTGACTATCGATTGCCAGGCTGTCACCTTGGCCATTTAGAATTTTATCGATACAAGCTGGTGCAGCATTGGATAAAATACCATTTTGCAGTATTACGGTTAAAAATCCCGTATCGATCCATTCTAAACGCAGGGCCTCTGCAATGCCTAAAGCAGTCGAGGAGGGAGCAGCGATGAGTGTCTGATCAAACCATAAATCACCCCAAATTCGCTGCATATCTAATATTGCCCCATCCATTTTCTTACTTAGCTCATCTATTTCTCGCTGTACAGGTGAGAAGCTAGCGTCACTCATCCACATAATTTGACCAATGGTTCTCAGCCACTTCATCGATCCTTCCATACCATAAGGCGGCAGCAGCGATAAGTAAGGCATTCCATATTCCTTTTGCAGATATTGTGCAATACCGCCTCCCAGTTCTTCATGAATTACAATATTCAACTCTGCTTTTGTCATAGCAGCAATTTCTTCAGTAGTGCTCCCCGCCCCAGGGCAGGCTAATACTTGATAACCAGCCAATGCCAATAAACGTTTTATTTCCTCTATATCGTTAACAGCATTATAATACCCCAATGTACAACCTAATAAATTCACTGTACGGGGTCTTGCTTCTCCCCGAGACTGCAGTGGAATCTTGGAAAAGTATTCCTTAGCGCCCGCTTGATATCCTTCGCTAAAAGACCCCTTTATTCCCCCGCTATCCAGACTTACTACCGGGCAAGGCAAATTCGCCTGTCTGGCAATCCCAGCAACATCATCGCCGATTAAGCTGATTGCACAACTATTTTCAATACACAATACCGAGGGCTTAGATTTTTCTCGAATAGCCTCCAAGATTTCCATTAAACAATCTTCTGTACCATAGATCACCGCATTATTATCTGGCTGCGTGCAATAAAAACGATCCCCAATAGTTGGACATGCTCTTTCTATATACCGTAAAGCATAAAAATAGCACCATAAGGGTCCATTCACAACAACAGCAGCATCTGGTATGCCCGCAAAAAAAGCTGCTGCACCAGTCAAAGCACAACTATTAAATTGAGTATGTACATTATCCCAAGCCTGTTTATCCATATACGATCCCGCCTCTCTCTTTTGATCGCCCTGCCAGCCGTGCCAATTTACAAAGTAACCCAATCATTCCACCTACACCTACTGGCGGTATTACAGGCAAAAAAAATTGTCTTCGTATCGAATCCGATAATTCATGAGTTGTAACGGCTATTTCTTCCTTCTCTAATTCCTTGTTTTCTTCTTCTCGCCGAATGGATACCGTCGTGTATTTCTCTAATTCCATTCTCATCTCTTGCTGCTGGTCTTCAGTCAGCCCTTTTAATAAAATAATTCCCATTACATTTACTTTCGCCAGCCTAAGCAGCTCCAAAGCCCATTCCGGCTGAAAATAAAGAAGTGGCCGACCAATGCAAAGTACTACTTTCTGCTTCTTCAGCTTAGAAGAATAGGAATCTATTGCATGCTGTAATTTTTCTTCCTGTTGACTGATTGCGACTAAAGCTTCTTTTTCTTTTCCTAAAAACTGCCCCATCCTCTTAAGCCAATCTTTGGTTTGCTGGTACCCAATAGGGCATGGTGCATCAAAAAAAGGGATATCAAATTTGATACTTAAATCAGCAGCTAAGGTGTGAATTCCCATATGTGACTTTGCTCGTCCTCCCAATAAAACACAAAGAGAAGACGATGGTACCTTCTGAATTTCTTCCAAAGAAGCATATCCTGGAAACTGGCAATGAACAGTAAGTCCAAAAATCACAAGCAGTTCCTTGATTTCTTGCACATCGCTCCCCAGAGGACCACCTCGATCGCCCAATAAAGTAACTGTGTTCTTTTTCTTTTCCTGCTTGGACATAAAACGCTCTATTAATGTAAGACCAGCCTGATAATATCCAGTATAATAATCACTAAAAAAGCCTTCAGAATCAACTGATAACATTGGAATATTCCACATCTCTTGAGCAGCAGCCGCTACAGACTTGACATCATCACCGATTACGCCGGCTACACAGGAATTTGCGATCACAATATACTCTGGCTTATACATTTTAGCTACGTAATCAATGCAATTACGCAATTGCTCTGTACCACCAAAAATAGAGTGCTCTTCCTTTAGATTGCTTGTAATTAATGGTGCGTTATATTGCTTCCCATTCATTTCCATTCTTCCTAAGGAACGATAATGACTCCCTAATTCCATAGTATGGGTAACATGTCCGCAAGCTTGGGGACTGTGATAAATCACTAACGCTCCCTGATTGTGGGCCACAGCATTCCACACACCCGACATGCTGCAGCTGTAGCTTCGTTTCATTGTAATGACATTCTTTTTACTGATTGCCATAAGTAAGCACCAACTCCTCAAGTCAGAAAATCATCCGCACACCCTTTCTTTATTCATCCAGTGCAGATAGAGTTTATAGAATAGCTAGATATTTACAAGAAACATCTAGCTATTACTGTTATCTACCTATGCAATTCTCCTATTTATTAATGCTTGCACATCCCATGTCCGCTTTTTTGACTCATAGCGTCCTTAAGATGCTGCACATACAAATCTTGAATCTTCTTATTTTCTCCTAAGCCATGAAGATAGACATCCACCGCAAAGCCCGCCTTTATCAGCTGGGATTTGGCAGAATCCTCCTCATCACCAGCCATGTCATTATTGACATGATCACCGGCAACCAGCATAAATGGCATCAATGTTACTTTTTTGATATCCCGTTTTTTTAACTTTGCAATCACACTTTCCAGCGGCGGGAAACCTTCTACAGTATACACAAATACATGATTTAGCCCTGCTTCTTCCATCTTCATTTGCAAAGCAGCATAAGCCGTATTAGCCGGATGTACGCCACCATGCCCCATAAACACAATAGCTTCCTGACTTTCTACATTAGGCAATTGTGTCTGCAAAGCATCGATTGCTTCTGCATAATCATCAGGTCTATCTTCCTGTCCGGTATAATATAGCAAAGGACGACCGATTACAAGCTTGTCAAATGCTTTTTGGTGTCCATGAATATATTGTATGACGATTTTTTTGATCTTGTCGAATTCTTCACCGCCAACCACATGTAAGGGCTGAACATATACCTCTCTGTATCCTTCATCCTCCAGCCTTTGGATTGCTTCTGTTTCTGTATCAATGTGAATACCGTCTCTGGCTGCTAACCTTTTGATAACGATTCGGGATGTAAAGGCTCTGCGTACTTCATATTCGGGAAAATTCGCTTTGATCTTATTCTCCACGCTTTCAATATTGAGTCGTAACCCTTCCTCATAGGTTGTACCAAAACTCACAACTAAAATAGCCTTTTTCATCATTAGCCACTCCTTATTTCTTCTACTCTGCTAGTGAATACATACAAAAAATCTCCCAACCAATTGGTTAAGAGATTGAAGATTATCATTAAGTAATCCGATTCATTCTATAAACTTCCAGCCTTATGCCAGAAAAAATACAACTAACATCTGTACTTAATCCCCTCCCCATCACTCGCAGGTCAATTGGTGATTGTTATATAGGCAGTTCTCCTGACTTAGAATCATCGCTTCCTCAAACCTTCCCAAGATTTTATCTCAGTGGTAAACCTAGGGGAATACTCCTCATTACAGTGGCGGGACCGCGTCGGCATGTAACCGAACTTCCCTATTAAGCCCTAACGGGCACCTATACCATCTATATGTACTTTTTATCATACCGCTTGTATCGTATAACAAGCGGTATGATTTGTCAATGCAAGAGGTTCATTACTGAAATAGCTGAGGATAGAAAGCTTTGGCTAACCATTGAACGGTTTTACCGCTCCTGATTCCTCCATTCATATCATTAAAAGGAAAAATCACAAACCGTCTCTTTTTAATTGCTTCTACCTCCGACAACGCCGGATTCTTTACAAGCATTTGTATTGTCTCTTGGGCTGATGACGCAGCATATTCATTAATCACGATTACCTCTGGATTGCGTCTTATGATCTCCTGCCAGTCTGTTTTTTCCCAGCTTTTTTCTAGATGTCCAAAAACATTATCACCGCCCGCCAAACGTATTAAATCACTTTCCAGCGATCTTCCTGCAATTAGAACCTGATTCCCTGTCGCTTCATCAATTACCATAATTTTGACCCGCTTATCGATAATATCAGTTTTTTCTTTAACTTGCTGAATCTCATTTTTTATACTTTTAATGAGATCCTGTGCATTTTTTTCAACATGAAAAATTTTTCCGATATTGTTAATATCATTGTACACTTCCTGAATCGTTGCATGCTCCTTAAGTCCTCCTTGGGTGATATAGGACTTAATATTTTGCTTTTCCAGAACATCTACAGTACCAATCCACTTATCCTCAAAAGCTTCGTTATAGCCATAAATAAAATCCGGTTTTACTGCTAATAAAGTATTCTTTGAAGGATACGTATCGGATAGGACTAGAATCTTATTATATTGTTCCTTGTATGCAGCCTGAATTTCACCGTCCATATGGGCTGCTCCTACTATTTTGTCTGAAAGTCCCAGTGCCAGCATAATTTCAGTTGCATGCTGGTTTAGAGTAACTACTCGCTGAGGAACATTTATAAATTCAATCACACGTTTATGATTATTTATTATAACTCTCCCTTGTTGTTCTTTAGAGCCATCACTCGTAACTTGTTTATTTATGCAGCCGGTAAATAAGAATGAAACCAACACGATCATCACCAAAAACAGATATTGTTTTTTTGTTATAATCATCATTTCCTCCTAAAATAAATTTAAATTGGGCATTCATAACTCTGCTACAAGACTTACTGTCCTTAATGAAAATCCTCCAGCAACAAGAGTCGGAGGATTCACCAGACATTTCCTCATTACCTTTAGCCAGGCTAGTACTTTGTGCTGCCCCTTTTACCTTTAAGACAAAACAGCACGATCCCAGAACGATTTTTTATTTGTAATATCCTTCGTTAGTATTTTTTCTTTAGTCTTTGGGCTGTCTTGTTTAATTGCGAAGCCCTTCTTGTATTGTTGGTGAATCCCCATAATTTCTCTTGCCATCTCACTTGTTAATTCCATTATATATATCCTCCAGTACGTTTAATTTCTTTATTGTTTCAATGAAAAAATGGATCTCTCTTATACTCATCTTTGCCTCTTGCCATGAAAGATAATTATAAGAGAGATCCATTATGCTTAACTATTTTAAGTACAAGACAACCCAAAATAGCCTATAAAGTAGACACCTCAAATAATCTCCTTCCCATCGCTCGTAGGTCAAACGGTGATTGTCAAATAGGCAGTTCTCCTGGCTCCGGATCATCGCTTCTTCAAACCTTCCCAGAATTTACATTCCAGTGGCATATACTTGAAGTCGCTCACCAATACAGTGGCGGGACCGCGCCGGCTTTTTACCGGACTTCCCTATTAAGCCCTTGGCGGGCACCTATCTCTTTCTATTCTATTTTTAAATAAGACCACTAGGTACATTTAATCTGACTGGTAAAGACGCAAATCCCTATATTACACCACCTTTTAAGGATCATAATTTCTGGTAAGACTTTTGACAAACAAAAAAATAGATTTCTCAACTAGTCAAACCTAACTCTTCTCTGGAAGAATTGACTATTTGAGAAACCTATTTTTTCACTAGTTTCAGTTGAATTACAACCTGAAATTAACCTATCAAATAGATGCCTCGAATAATCTCCTCCCCGTTTCCTCGCAGGTCAAATGGCGATTGTCAAATAGGCAGTTCTCCTGGCTCTGGATCATCGCTTCTTCAAACCTTCCCAGAATTTACATCCCAGTGGCATATACTTGAAGTCGCTCACCAACACAGTGGCGGGACCGCGTCGGCATTCAACCGAACTTCCCTATTAAGCCCTAGCGGGCACCTATCTCTTCTTATTAGATTGTACCTTTTGTAACTTACCTGTCTAAAATACCACACTCAAGTCCTACTGTCAATTATTTTTCAATTATATGATTCTTATTTACATAGATACCTTACCTTTTAATAAAAGTACGCCTCATCATATTCTACAAACTGCCTTCATATATTTATCGTGTCTATATAATAAACTACGATGGAGTTATCTGGCAAGGAGGACAATCGTGCAACAAGGAAAACCCAGTCTACATACTACTTCCTGGCAGTTAATCATTTCTTATTGGTTTTCAAGAAAAGCACCGCTGGCCTGGGGATTGCTCCTTATGAATATCGCATTAAATATAGGAATGGTTCTGATTAATTTGTATTTAAATCACTGGCAGGGGAACTTCTATCATCAGCTCCAGTATTACAAATATGCAGGGTTTATTAGTGCTTTACTTGATTTTAGTCTTATAGGCAGTGTTTATATTATTATTTCCGGATTCCAGGTCTTTTTTCAGATGATGCTGCAAATGCACTGGAGGCAATGGATGACTCATCACTATCTGCAGCGCTGGCTCCATGATAAGACTTATTATTATATGAATCATTTACTCCATAATGCAGACAATCCAGATCAGCGTATTAGTGAAGATATTCATTTACTTGCTACTAACACACTCAGCCTTTTTTTAGGATTATTAAAGCAATTTGCAACTCTCTTTAGCTTTATCATCGTACTGTGGCAGTTATCGGGAAATATTAGCCTTACTATCAACCAAACTTCCATAACCATCTATGGTTACCTAGTCTGGGCAGCATTAGGATATTCCATTATAGGCACCTGCCTGATTACACGGATAGGGCGTCCATTGGTAAAACTAAATGTTTTGCAACAAAGCTATGAGGCTGATTTTCGCTATGCTCTTGTCCGTTTCCGAGAAAATGACGAAAGCATCGCACTATATAATGGAGAAGCAGCCGAAAAAAACAAATTCATGCGAATTTTTCACAATATTTATGCCAATTATGGCAAAATTACAATCACCAGTAAAAATATAACTTGGCTTACTGTGATTTATTCTCAAGTATCTATTATTTTTGCTTTTCTCATGGCTTCTCCCCGTTATTTCAGCAATGAAATACAACTGGGGCAACTCTTTGAAATATCAGGAGCCTATTGGTATGTGCACTCAGCTCTCTCTTATCTAATTGATAGTTTTAGCAAAATTGCGGAATGGAAATCCATCCTGATCCGCCTTACGCAATTCACTCAAAATATGCGTAAAGCCCAACTATTACTAAAAGCAACACAAGATCTTACAATACACCCTCCTATAAATGACTCCTTTATCGCAAAAGACCTTACTATACAATGTCCCCGCAAGGAATTTTTATTAAAAAATTTGTCTCTGCGGGTAACCACTAAAGATAATATTCTGATTACAGGTCCATCTGGCTGCGGAAAAAGTACGCTGCTAAAGACCTTAACCGGTATTTGGCCGTTCTCTCAAGGGACGCTTATCCATCCACCTAAGGAAAAAGTAATACTAGTGCCTCAAAAATCGTATATTCCCATTCATACATTGTACAATGTACTCCTCTATCCCAACCTCCATACCCCGATTACCAGACTCGCCATGCAGGAAACGTTAAAACTATGCCAGTTATCCTTTCTGGCTGAGCAATTAGATCAAGAGAACAATTGGGGGCAAATTTTGTCCTTAGGTGAACAGCAGAAATTAGCGATTGCCAGGGCCATACTGCATCAACCGGACTGGCTGCTGCTTGATGAAGCAACGTCTTCTCTCGATACAGAAACAGAGTTATACATGTATGCTTTGCTAAAAAGAACTCTGCCTAATACCGTACTCATTAGTGTCGGACATCAAGATGCCCTAAAGAAATTTCATACATTAGAACTGGAACTAGACGGGCTGGGAAGCTGGCAATTATCAAAGCTGCCAGCAGCTCAATAAAAGAGGATGCACACCGATTAAGGTAGCATCCTCTTTTATCAAGTTGTCCCTTACCCACTTACCGCCATTGGTTAATGTTCTTGTATTATCTTCTTCTTGCTAATTTTATCCATTTCAAAAATGTTAATAAAAATTATTTTCTTAGAAGGCTAAGATGCGAGCTGGATTTTCTACCATTATCTTCTTGATATCGTTGTCTGAAACGCCGCATTTTTTTAATGATGGTACAACAGAATCAGCAAGACGCGTATAACCTTCGCCCCCACCTCGGCGTGTAGCCAATTTAGTAAATACATCATTCCCGACAACGATTTGTCCTGCATAACCCTCTCGGACCAACGACACTAATCCCGATAAAATATACCAGTCAGGATAATGAGCAATCCCCAGAGGCTCATCATCGGCCTCAAAACCAAAAGGAGTGAAAGAAAGTATAAAGCCCTTATCAAGCAACTCTCTGTGCAAGCTGATATCAAAAGGTACATGTCCAGGATTGTTCACAAGATGTTCAATAGAAAGAACGCCCATCAGCAGCTGAGCATGACACAAGATTGTCTTCTCAGGAATACATCCACCTCGAAATAAGGGCTGCAGTACATTTTGCCTCACTTCATCCTGTGTGAGATCCGGTCCGAGGTGAACCTGCAGCGACAAGCCCGTTTCGCCGGAGACAAAGGCTGCCGCACGCAAATACTCTTCTAAGTGTTTAGTGTATACCTCATAAGCCGCCTTAATATGACCGGGCAAAATACCGGTTTCGCCAACACCTTGATCAATTTCTCGGCGTAAAAATGCACCAAACTGTTCAAATGACATATCACGATAATAAGCTGGCCATGTGTATTCTGCATATAAACCTGTAGAGGCCACAATATGAACACCTGTCTGCTCGGCTATCTGCCGAATGGCAAGAAGATCATTAGACGAACTGCGTATGCCTGGCGCGCTAACTTCAACAATTGAATCGCCGCCATGATCTTTAAATTCGCCAACTTCAGCAGTCATCACCTGCTCGTCATCTAACTTCATATTGTCCAAGGATAAAGCTATGTTATGGCGTAAAGCTGAGCGATTCTCCAGCACCAGCTTATCTTCCAGCTTCAGGTTGCGGCAATCCGGGATAATGCAGGATTTGCGAGTTCGGTTGCGAAACATGGAACAGTCCGAAAGGACGTGCTCATGCATCGAAGTAAAGCCAAGCTGTTCTGGTGCGATCGAACCGCAAACCGTCATAATCTTCTGGGACATACAATCATCCTTTCTTTTGCATTAGCGGTGTCTTCAAGAACATTTCATAGCTGCGCCAAGAATCAAGCGTTATTTTAACTGAAGCGTTGTATGTTTTGGCAGGCACGACTATCCGTAATATCATATGCCTATGCAAATACCGGCGGAACATTATTTACTAACTTATATTTCACGGTTGCTTTTTCTCTTGATTATCTTAGCACCTTTCACTTCTTAATCTACTCGTATCACTTTTTATTTATCGAAACACGATTCCTGTTCTCTTGCTTTAAAGGATTTTGACCAATGCATCCAGAAAGAATAAAAGAACCACCCTAGAATATTCTATTTACAACATTCAGGAGGAATTAGTATGATCTCGAAAAATATTTACAATAAGATTAATAAATCTTCGTGGATACGCGCTATGTTTGAAGAAGGGGAAAAACTTCGAAAGATTCATGGTGCAGAAAATGTATACGACTTTAGCTTGGGCAATCCTGACTATGAACCGCCAGTAGAAGTAAAAAATGCCATTAAGAAATATACGTCAGACGACAGCGCTGGTCTTCATCGTTATATGAGTAATGCTGGACACCCGGAAGTCCGAGAGAAAATTGCAAAAAAAACTTCTGAGGAAAGCGGCTTGCCTGTAACACAAAACCATATCATCATGACCTGTGGAGCTGCAGGGGGACTGAATGTTGTCTTAAAAAGCATCTTAAATCCTGAAGATGAAGTAATTGTTTTCTCACCCTATTTTGTTGAATATCTATTTTACATTGAGAACTGTAATGGAAAACCTGTGGTTGTCCCGGCAGATACCCAAACATTTGAACCTTCTTTAGATCTTCTAGCCAGAAGCATCACACCTAAATGTAAAGCAATCATCATCAATTCACCCAATAATCCGACAGGCGTAATATATAGCGAAGAAATATTAGAAAAGATTGCTGCCCTACTGCTAACTAAAGAAACAGAGTTTAACACCAAAATACTTGTCATTTCGGATGAACCTTACAGTAAAATAGTCTATGATCAAGTGACAGTACCTAGCATTCTGAAAATATTCAAGCATTCAGCCATAGTAAATTCCTACAGTAAATCATTAGCCATCCCAGGCGAGCGCGTTGGCTATATTGCAGTAAATCCTAGTATTGCTGATGTGGATTTATTAATCAACGGCATGATTTTTTGCAATCGAACACTCGGTTTCGTAAATGCCCCTTCTCTCTTTCAGAAAGTAATCGCCGACTCGTTGGACACCATCGTAAATACTGATGAATATAAACGGAGACGTGATTTCCTATACAATAATCTGATTGAGTTAGGATATTCCTGCGTAAAGCCCCAGGGAGCATTTTATCTTTTTCCTCAATCCCTTATTCCTGACGACATCGAATTTGCAAAACGCGCACTGAAATACAATCTCCTCATTGTGCCTGGCAGTGGATTTGGTTGCCCTGGATACTTTAGATTGGCTTATTGCGTTGATTTCAATAGTATAAAAAATTCTATTCCTGCTTTTAAAGCACTGGCAGAAGAATTTAAAGGGCAGAAATAACAATATCAAAAAGAAACAGTCATTTCATAATGCTGCCAATAATCTGGCATGCATCATGAAATGACTGTTTTTTGATCCTTAAGACAAAAGGACAGAAGACAAAGGGACAGGGACTATGTTTCAAGACTTCCAAACCTTTGTGGATGATAATCTGTTATGCGTGGGATCTGGCGTATATTCACCACGCCAACTTCTTTCATTACTTTCAGTATCGCGTTTTGCTTTTCTCTCGGTTCATTGTTCTGACTATTATTAGAATACCTGTCTTGTTAGATCAATTATTTTGCAATTTTTTTGACTCAATTAGAACTCGATCAGCCCTACTCCACTATGATAGGATAGGCAGTGTCTTTCTTGAACCCCACTGGAAATGAGAAAGTATTCAAAATCCAATTTTTAAACAAATATAAAAAGGGGCACAGATTTGTCCATTAGCCCCTTTAATAATATATAATCATCTTATTAGTTATTTTTATTTCATATACACTTTCATCTCGGAAGCAATTTCTTTCATGCAAGCACCAAATGCTCCACGTTTTGCTCTTAGCTCACTTGAATTAGAATCATCCTTTTTAGTCACGTTCATAATATGGAGAACTTCCGTATTTGTAGCTAAGAAGGCTTTTATCTCAACACTCGTTCTTGTTCTATTAATACTACTAAACAATCCTGTTCTGATGTTATTCTTTTCGATTACAGGGATATCAATAACCAAGAATAGTACTTTATCATAACTAATAAATTTAGTAAAGTCAACAAGATCAGTCTTAGTTAACTGCTGCTCTTCTATAAAACCTTTCTCGAACCAATACTTCTGATACTCACTTTGTATGTCCGTTCCTACTTTCACTTTTTGATTCGCATTGTTGAAGTATTTTTCAACTCTTTCAAAATAATCTTGTGTTTTGAAATCTTGGTCACCAATCAATACAACTGCGATTTGAGGCTGAACTGATTTCTCAGGTTTTAGTATAGAGACATCAGCTGCACTAACTACTGAGGATAAAGAAATTGTAATTAATGTAACTACCCATAGAATCACTTTTTTCACTTAATCATCTCCTCCATAAATTCAGGGTAAAAGATTTTTTAGTAGCTTATAGTATTATTCTAATATCTAACAGCTACATTTTTCAAATCTTTTCTTAGTTCTAGGTTCTCTTAAAAGCATCTATTACCTTCTAGATTTAATGAAAAATACTATATTTAAATAAATCTAATTTAAATATAGATAATTCAAAGAGTCCAGCTAAACTAAAGTCAAGCATAATTTAAAAAACAGAAACAAAGGACAGGGACTATGTTTCAGGACTTCCAAACCTTTGTGGATGATAACCCTGTTATGCGTGCTATCTGGCGTATATTCGCGCCGCCAACTTCTTTCATTGCTTTCAATATCGCGTCTTGCTTTTCTCTCGGTTCATTGCAAATTTCTACTGCGCTAATTCCAAATTCCTGTCGCACCATTTGTCGAAGGTCATCATCACTTACATTGACCTTGATTCCCGGAATTTCAAGACAACTATCTTCGTTCGCTTCTCTTAAAAATTTTACAAATCGCACAATTGCTTCTTTTGGTTTGTCCGAAAACAGATTTAAGGCATATTCTTTATCAACAATCTGTCTGCTCTCTGTATATTCACTATAGCTGCTCCATTTGTAATTTGCTACATCTTTTACGATTTTTGCCTTTATGGGATTCTGATGGATATATCGCAAAACCGTTAAGAAATAACTATCTGTTTCTACAGCCTCGCTTTTAAATCTCTCTTGAAATAAATGACCGCATCTTTCATGCTTACTATTGTACCAAATAACGTAACTCGAACTGAATCGCTGAATCATCATGCTAATGGATTCTTCGATTTCTTGTAATAGGATGTGCACGTGATTATCCATTAAGCAGTAGGCAAAAATCCGACATTGACTCATCTCTTTCGATTTCGCCAGAACCTCGATTAATTTTTGACGGTCCTCATCATCCTCAAATATGCTTTGTCGGTTGATTCCACGTACTATGATATGATATATTCCGCTGTTGCTTTTTTCTCTTGGTTTTCTTGCCATAACTTTCACCTCTTATTCTATTTTATCACTTCTCCTTTCTTGAAACAACATCCCTGTCCCCACGTTTTAAACAGGGAAAGTATGTATATGACCCCAATTGGCACAGACAAAGCAATTTGAAAACATCAAATGCAGTCCGTTTTCTTCCTTTCCGCACACTGAACCAAAAGCAGCAGCAGAGCGGCAGTAACCATGCCAAGTTCCCACCCCGCCAGATAGCGATAACCCGTTATCATATAACCTACCATGAGCAAGGCTGCAGGGACCCCTATAAAAGCCAAAATAAACAGCTATCCACATAAAAAGGAATAACAGCAGCAGAGAAACATCATCCCTGCCCCCATGTTTTTTAAAGGGCGTATCGTAAAACATTTTACGACACGCCCTTCCTACTCAATTGCACAAAAAATAATGATCAGGCTTCTAAAAAGCACCAAGCACCTTCTGTATA
Source organism: uncultured Pelosinus sp. (assembly GCA_946415545.1). Lineage (GTDB taxonomy): Bacteria > Bacillota > Negativicutes > DSM-13327 > DSM-13327 > Pelosinus. The sequence goes on from CAMKSY010000025.1 coordinate 20,439, forward strand.
AGTTTTAGTCAGAAATTCTTATAGCTGTAAGTGCAACTGTTACTCCTTGAGCCGCTAGTTGAAGATTTATAGTAGCCGAAGATGAAACGCCGACACTAATGATTTGACCACTTGTCAAATTAGCAAGACCCGTTGCAGCAATGTTCATCTGTTCATTAGTTGAAAGTACTTGCGACAACTCAAGGTCAGCAATCCCTGTCGCGGTGGCAGTATCGTAAACAGAAACAGTAAGAATATCTGTAGTTGCTTGGGGAGCAAGAATAAGCCTATAACTAAGCAGATAAAGACCACTCTCTTGTATTTCCAAGGCGTTATTAGTGTTTCCCATATTATTAAGAACCACACCAAGCTGCAAGGGCAAGTACACTATACTATTTGATAGGGGGATGGATGATGACAGTACTGAAAAAGAATTGCCGTTAGTTGCTAGATTATTTGTTCCTGCTGTACCTGTAGGACCAGTTGCACCAGGGTCACCATCTACACCAGCCGCACCAGTTGCTCCAGTTGCTCCGGTTGCTCCGGTTGCTCCGGTTGGTCCAGTCGCTCCGTCTGCACC
>CAMKSY010000026.1 GCA_946415545.1 uncultured Pelosinus sp.
AGTAAATGCTAACGGTGGCGTTTTGGGAAAACAAATTAAAATAGTGACAGCTGATAATAAAGGTGAACCTTCTGAATCTGCGAATGCTATGACAAAAGTTATTACCCAGGACAGAGTTATCGCTGTTACTGGTTTTACCGTTAGTTCCTGTGGAATTGCTGGTTCAACGGTTGCTGAAGACAATAAGGTTCCCCTTGTAGCTGCAGCTACCGTCAATCCAAGAGTAACAGTTGACGAAAAAACCGGTAAGGTAAAGGACTATACCTTTCGTGCCTGCTTTACGGATTCCTTTCAAGGTACAGTAAGTGCCAATTTCGCTTTAAACAGCCTAAAAAAGTCAAATAGCGCTATTATGATTGATAATTCTAGTGACTATAGCAAAGGGTTAGCCCAGGTTTTTAAAGATGTATTTATTAAAGGAGGGGGCCGAGTCGTTGCCGAAGAGGCATACCTCCAGAAAGATCAGGATTTTAAATCTATTTTGACGAAGATCAAGGCTCAAAACCCAGAACTCATATATCTGCCTGGTTATTATGATGATGTAGGTAAGATTATCAAACAGGCTCGTGAACTAGGTATAACAGTACCGATTCTTGGTGGCGATGCCTGGGATTCACCTAGATTAGCTGAACTCGGCGGTCCGCAAGCATTGAATAATACGTATTTTACTAATTTTTATTCAGTACAAGATACTAATCCTGCATCTCAAGCTTTTGTTGAAGCATATAAGAAAGAGTATGATCAACTGCCCGATTCCATGGCTGCCATGGGTTATGACGCTGTCTATCTGCTGGTTGATGCAATCAAACGGGCTAATAGTGAAGAGCCTGCTAAAATACGTGAAGCACTGGCTGCAACGAAAGATTTTAAAAGTGTAAGTGGAAATATGAATCTCAGCTCTACTCATGATGCCATTAGAGGTGTAGTCATTATCGAGATGAAAGATGGCAAGCAAGTTTATAAAGAAACTATAAATCCATAGATATATCGAATGTTAGGGCTATGGTATTAAGGCAGACAATTCATTCCTTAGTGTGATTTCTAATATAAGGGTGTCAATATCTTGTGAAAATGTCACATGAATAGTGAAAGATATTTTTTAATTTGAATAATGGGGCTGTAGCAAAAGCGCTGGAACAGCAGCGTATGATACAGCCCCATTTTTATGTTGAAAAATAAAATACTTGAAAATTCCATTCTACAAAAGAGCAGTGCAATTGTGATAAAATAAAACTGTGCTAGTATGGTTGAAAGGGTGTTTGTATGAATACGACCTATGTACGAATAGCCATGGATATTGAGAACGGCATCCACGCAGGGGACTATCCATTTCATAAAAAACTTCCCTCTATCAGACATTTGTCTAAAAAATACACTTGCTCACAAGGTACTGTTATTAAAGCATATGAAACGCTGAAAAATAAGCATCTCATTTATTCTCTACCGCAAAGTGGTTACTATATTGTGGGGAATATCATTAAAACTGAGGTTGATACTGCGGTCGTAGACTTCTCTACAGGTAATTTATTAATGCGTGAGATGCATATACCTGATCTTAACCATTGCTTGAATCGGGCTGCGGATATTTATCAAAATCTATCCTTGTCACATACAGTCTATGGTGTAGAATCATTACGAGAATTGTCCGTCAGGTACTTAGCTGATTTTCAAGTATTTACAACAATGAATAACATCTTTATAAATTTAGGCATTCAACCAGCACTCAGTATTTTGACACAAATGCCGTTCCCTAATGGTAAGGAAGCAATCTTAATTGAACAGCCAACCTATAAATATTTTATCGATTTTCTAAAAATTTCTGGTGTTCAGGTGCTTGGAATCCGCAGAGATGAACAAGGAATTGATTTAAATCAATTAGAAATGCTTTTCAAAAATGAATCCATTAAATTTTTTTATACTGTTCCTCGTAATCACAATCCATTAGGTACAACCTATCCAAAATCACAAAGAAAGGCCATTGCCGAGCTAGCTGCCCGGTATGATGTATATATTGTAGAGGATGACTATTTCGGAGATATCTCATATGATTCCAGATACGACCCCATCTATGCTTATGGTGACCATCACCATCACGTATACTTAAAAAATTTTTCTAAAATACTCCCTTGGATTCGAGTTGGAGTTGTAGTCGTCCCCAATAATCTTTTGAAAATCTTTACAGAGTATACTCGCTTCTCCTATTATTATTCCTATTTTGCTGCATCTTTGATCTCACAAGCTACATTAGAGATTTATATTCGCAGTAATATACTAAAGAAACATGTCCAATCCATAAAAAAAGAACTCTCCGACAGATCAAAATGTCTGGATGATCAATTTCGTAACCTGGCGCCCTATAATATCAAATGTATCGGTGGCAAAACGAGCTACTATTCTTATTTGAAGCTGCCGGATTATATAAATGAAAATCGGTTAATTGAGAATCTAAAAAAGCGTCATGTTCTCGTTGCCGGCGGAAGTAATTACTCTTTTTACATTGATAACTCTTGGCGTGAAAAAGGAATCCGACTGAGCATTGCACGTACCAATAAAGCTGCTATTAACAAGGGATTTGAGATAATCTACAACGAATTAAAATGCCATTAAGGCTAATGCTGGAATTTGATGTTGAAGGGATACATAGCGTTACCGGTATGAAGAAATAGCATGATAAGATAAATGATAGAAGGGTCATTTTCGTATATGTTAGTTTCCAAAAGACGATGAGAAGGGTATAATATAAGTAACACTTTAGAAGTTGACATTCATGATAGTTGCCAAAACGCTGCTACATAAATTTCAAAGAATATCTGAGAATGTGTAGTAGAAGAACGATTGATACGGTTATATTCTTATTGCCCAATTAACAGATATGGTAGAGGAGTGAAGAGTCATGAAAGTAAAAGATATTATGGTCAAAGAAGTGATTACCGTTCATAAGAACGCTACAATTAAGGAAATCGCTAAAACTCTGATCGATAATTCTATTTCGGGAGTACCAGTGATCGATGATGAAGGAGCATTAGTGGGTATCGTCAGTGAAGGAGACTTGCTGCATAAAGAAACCAGCCCGCGCCTGCCCGATTTTATCAATATTCTAGGTGCCATTATCTACTATAATGGGGTGGAGCAGTATAACGAAGATTTTAAGAAACTCATGGCGGGACAAGCTTCCAGTATTATGGCAGATACTGTGGTTACTGTTTCTCCGGAAGCGGAAATTGATGTAGTTGTTAAGCTGATGCTACAGCACAGCATTAAACGGATACCGGTACTGGAAAACGGCAAAATCATCGGCATTGTCAGCCGGAGAGATGTTATCAAACTGCTAATTAACTAATTTAATACATCTTCTGGAATGATCTGTAATGTAAAAATTAATATGAATACGAATAACGTGTAACTAGGTAATTCTACAAGCGTAATTCTATGAAGTTCTATTTAGCGTTAAAAAAAGCCGTAGTGAAACCCTCGTTTTACTACGGCCTTTTGCTATGTGTGATCGCCAGCACTCTAACATACCAAATTGCTTTCAGATATAATGTTGGGCCCATATGGTTCATTGACAGTATTAATTAAAAGGTAACGCATATAACGGATAAAAAAGTGCCGTTTGACTTGATATAAAAGATATATAGTACGAATCGTATCTCCAGGATTGGGTGGGAGTTACGTAAGGAGAGTAACCCCAAGATAATCAGGTTAATAGGATAGTGCTATAATTGCAAACGCAAGAAATAAGAGGTGGCAGGAATGCAAGTTCATTTTATATTAGCTTTTGTTGCTTTTTTGTGGGGATTGAATCCGCCGGCAATGAAGATTGGTCTTCTGTATGTAGATCCTATGCCTTATAATGCAGTTCGTATGCTGGCAGCGTTAGTAGTTGGCTGGGTAGTGCTAAGGAACATAGGGAGTTGGCAACCACTGCGACGGGAAGATTGGAGAGTATTACTTGTTTCTAGCTTGGGTTTTTTCTTCTTTCAGCTTTTTTTTACTGCAGGCGTGCAGATTACTACAGCAGGCAACGCATCGCTCATTCTTGGCTGCTTGCCAGTCAGCGTAGCCATAATTAACCACTTTCATCGACTAGAATATATTAGCAGGGAAGCGATGGTTGGTATACTGGTTTCGATCGGAGGAATAGCTATTATGGTGGCTGGTACTGGTAAAGAAATCAGTTTGAGCCAAAGGCATATTACTGGGGCACTGCTGCTACTCGTCGCTCAAATGAGTTATGGCTACTATACCGTCTTTTCTCGTCTGCTAATACATACTTATTCAGCATATCAGATAACCGCGTATATACTTCTGATTTCTACTGGACTCTTTTTATGCATATCTCTTCCTGCCATTCTGGCAGCTGATTGGCAGTCGGTACCCTGGCCGGGGTGGGCCAGTATTTTATATTCTGGTCTTTTTCCTTTATGCTTAGGTAATTGCCTTTGGATTTGGGGAACAGGAATATTGGGCAGTACCAAAGCATCATTATATAATAATTTACCACCCGTTTTTGCGGTTACAACCAGTTATCTATTTCTGGATGAGAGCTTCGGGTGGCTGCAGTTTATTGGTGCAATTATAATATTTTTAGGTCTATATGTTGCTAAGGGGAAGCAGCCTATAACATCACAAGAATGATTGCTAAAATTTCGTAAGCAGGCTGGGGTCTATCATTTCCGATTCTGGGTTTAGCCGAGAAAGTATTTTTGTAAATAATGTTTGATTTTCTCATTTTTTACCCAGAGGAATTATTGCATTTAGGTGGAAAATAGTAAGAGAACAATCGTACAGCTGCATATAGGGGAGGTGCATTTTTGCAGAAGCAACTGGGATTTCTTGTAGACCTAGGTAAGTGTGTTGGCTGCAGGGGGTGCGAAGTAGCCTGCAGCAACAAACATCAACTGGATCATTTGCAATACCGCCGCGTAATGAACATTCATAAAGAAAATCAAATGCTGGGCTTTCTATCCCTAGCCTGTAATCATTGTATAAATCCGGAATGCATCCGGGTGTGTAAAGAAAAATGTTTTTACAAGCGGCGGGATGGTGTAGTACTCTATAATTCCCAACGCTGCAATGGCTGCCAAAGCTGCATCGGTGCATGTCCCTTTCAAGCTCCTAAAGTCAATCCGCGGACAAAAAAGATAAGTAAATGTGACTTTTGTTTCAAACAACTGGATCAAGGGCTGGAGCCAACCTGTGTAGCATCCTGTATTGTAGGTGCCCTGCAAGTCATTGATATCATGCAGCCAGCACCTGTGTATGTTCAGGAAACATTATCAAACTTTTCCATTACACAGTTTACCAAACCGTCGATACGGGTTATTTTGCCAAAGAAGCCTCAATGTTTTTGGCGGAAAGGTTAGGTGAATAAGATGCCTCCCTTTTGTACTGTACAAGAATTGATGGTACTTGATCCCCTTCGGCAGTCGACCATCGTTGGCGGCTGGGCGGGGCGGGAAAATCAAATTTCTCAAGTGGTCACGGCACTTCCTCAGTTAGCTGCCAGCGACCTTACGAATTCCTTGGTTATCATTCGTCAGGATAGCCAGATGCAGAATGCAGAAGGGACATTGCGGACCTATCTTCATTCTGGGGCAGCGGCGATTTTATTCATTGGGCCAGAGACAATACTGCTTCCATGCCTGGCAGCTATAGCTGAGGAGCAGCAGATGCCCATGCTGGCTGTTGGAAAACCACTTGAGGAGCAGGACCTTGTTTTTGCCTTAGAACTAGTGATTACATTAAAGCAAGGAAACCGGTTGGTAGATTTTGCAGAGTATAGCGACCTGAACCAGCTGGCTGCTATCGGGACGGACTTGCCGCCTTTGCTTACTAAATTAGCTGTCTATTTGCAAAATCCCGTTGTGTTGGTGAATCCGGCATTTCATATCATAAGCTCCAGCACAGATGAGACGCTATTAGACCACATAGAACGGGAGCAATTTACCAGGCTAGTGCGATTTCAGCACTACCGATGCAAGGCAGTTGGCGAATTTCTTACAAATCCCTACCGAAGTAAGCTGGAAAATTCTAATGGCGGCAGTGTAAGCTGCTGGGTCAACCCCCTGCTGGGGGATGGACAACTCTATGGCTACTTGTTAGTCTTTGATGTTTCTAGCCATTTAAATCCATTGGATATATGTCGCATCAAGGAAACAGGACTTTTTAGTTTGCAGGTGCTTACTCATCGCAAAACAATTGAAGATACGGAGAAGAAATATCAAGATCATTTTTTGTATGATCTTCTCTATAATAATTTTGTAACCGAAGAAAGTCTGATACAACGCGCCCGGCACTGGAACTGGGATTTTAGTAAACCGCAGCAAATCTTGATTATGGAACCGGATGATTTGCACTTGCTAACCAATAAATTCAGAATGCTGAGGAAATTACAACTGAACGTGGAGGACTTTTTGCAGCATAAATACCGGCAAGTAATTGTCACGGAGCAGCAGGGACAGATTGTAATAATTATTGGAGATGTGAATGAGGGTAAGACCGCAAAACAACACTGGAAGTCTCTGGGGAAATCTCTGCAGGCGTATATGCAGGAGATTATTACAGACGTTACTTTCTCCGTTGGTATTGGCAAATTTTACTCCACGATTGCGGATCTGTGCCGCAGCTATCAAGAAGCCAAGCATGCTCTAGACTTGGGACGGTTTATCCAGGAAAAAGGCCATATCACCCATTTTGAAGAGTTAGGAATCATCCGTCTATTATCACATATGAGTCTGGAACAGCTTGATGATTATTATAAAGAGTATTTGGCAGTGCTTATTGAATATGATGAAAAAAATGATACCAATTTTATCGAAACGCTGCATGTTTATTTTCAGCAAAATGGGGATTTAAACCTGACAGCAGAAAAGCTATTTCAGCATGCTAATACGTTACGGTATCGTTTAAAAAAGATTGAAGAACTCTTAGAAACAGATTTAAAGCAATTGGAGAATCGGATTAATCTTTCTGTGGCTTGTAAAATATTTAAAATGCGCAAAACCAACCTCTGAGGTTGGTTTTGTTTTTTTTTACAATAATAATCAAAATATTTAGAGAAATCTACAAAAATGCCGCCTTCTTTATTGTATATAATAAAATCAGGATAGAAAGACAATGGAGGTGGAGGGTTTGTTACGTAAAAATCGACTATATGTGAGTATTTTTTTAGTTGCTGTCACTATATTGTGCAGTGCCTGCGGCACAATGGTTCACTCTAAAACTTCCAGAACCGTACAGCTAGGCAGCGGAACCCAGAACCAAGACTATCAAGGCGTTGCCCAGCCTGCTGCGCCAAAGAATCTAAAATTGTCAGAAGAAGAGCAGAAAAATGGCATTCAGAAGTTTCCGATTCTATCTAGTACCGGGCAGTCATTGACGCCTGAGGTGCAAGTAACGCATACGCTGCCATCAGAAAGGCAGGTGGATGCAAGTGTCAAACCGCACCTTTGATCGAAGAACAGATCTTGCCAAACGCTATTCCCTTTATTCATTATTTAAGCAGTATTATCAGGGAGATTGGGAATTAGCAAGAAAGGCTGCTACAGCCATTCAACAATACGAACCTGTAAACGACAATCTTTCCTCTCAGCAGGATCAAAATTTGGATGCGGCAGCTCTTTTTGAATATAACCGCTTATTTGTAGGACCAGGAAAATTACTGGCTCCCCCCTATGAAAGTGCCTATCGGAATGCCCAGGGCTTGGTTATGCAGGAAGAAACATTATTAGTGCGTCAATTTTACCTTCAGGCAGGTATCGAAGTTAGCAATAAAAATGCCATTCCTGACGATCACCTGGGATTAGAATTCGAATTTATCTGCTACTTATTATCCCGGGAAGGGGAACGACTGCAAGCTGATGATAGCAGTACAGCGAATCGCTATGCGGCGTTATATCAGGAATTTTGCCAGCAGCACATATTATCCTGGGTATATCAGCATTGCGATGATATATTGGCACATGGCAAGACAGGACTATGTCGTGATACCGCAATTTCGTTAGTCCGGTTTTTACAAAGGGAAGAAGCTAACTTTTTGTCTAAGGAGGAATTTGTTTGAAACAGAAAAGTGTAGTAAGCAGGCGTACCTTTTTAAAAGGAGCAGCCGCTACGGTTGCCACGGTGAGTTTTGGCGGTACATTCTTCGATTTTCTTTTTTCAGGACTTAGTCCGGCAGTGGCTGCCGAAACTAATATTGCAGAACTATTTCGCAGTGCCTGTCCGCGGAACTGTTATGATACTTGCGCTATCTTATCCACGGTGCAGGATGGTGTCTTGAAAAAAGTTGAGGGTGATCCTGCCAGCACCTATACCCGGGGTACGTTATGTGCCAAGGGATTTAGTTACACCCGCAGTGTATATAGTCCGGACCGCATTAAATACCCCATGCGTCAGATTGGCCGGGGGTCAGGTAATTGGCAGCGGATTAGCTGGGATGAGGCTTACACTGAAATTGCCCAAAATATGCTGCGTCTCAAAAGAGAATATGGCAGTACTCTGCCTATCTGTTTAAATAAATACTCTGGCAATTTTGATATCATGCATTATGGCATCGAAGGAATGTTAACCAGTATTGGCAATACCACCAGGGCCACCGGGACACCTTGCTGGCCGGCGGGAATTGATGCCCAGACCTTTGATTTTGGCACAATCGTTTGTAATGATCCTGAGGATATTGTAAATTCAAAATATCTAATTATCTGGGGTGCCAATCCCGCCTGGTGCTCTGTTCATTCTATGTATTTTGTAAAAGAGGCACAACAGCGAGGCTGTAAAATTGTAGTCATTGATCCGATTCTGACCCAAACAGCATCCAAGGCAGATCTGTATATTCAGATTAAGTCCAGCACAGATGGCGCCCTTGCCTTAGGCATGGCTCGTTATATCTTAGATCATAATCTGTATGATGGAGAATGGCTGGCAAAAAACAGCAAAGGTGCAGAAGAGTTCTTCAGCTACCTTAAAAATAATATTACCTTAGAATGGGCCGCAGAGAAAACAGGGATTCCCAAGCACATCATTGAAATGCTTGCCCGTGAATATGCAACAACCAAGCCCGCTAATATATGGATTGGCTATGGTATGCAAAGGCATACCAACGGGGGACAGAATGTCAGGGCCATTGATGCCTTGGCGGCTGTTACTGGCAATATTGGCAAATCAGGAGGCGGTGCCCAATACGCCCAACTGGAGACCTGGGGATTTAAATACCATGCCATGTCTCAAACCAAGCCTGTTAACAGTGGCGGCAAAGAAGACCGGGCAATCAATATTAATAATTTTGGTGCGGAGGTATTAAATGCCCAGGATCCGCCTATTAAGATGCTGTGGATTGCCTGCCGGGGGCCCATGACGCAAGATCCTGAAACCGCAGTGGTCAAGAAGGCTTTTGAAGGGATGGATTTGGTTGTAACGGCAGATTTATTTATGACTCCTACGGTAGAAATGTCTGATATCGTTTTACCTGTAACTACGGCCTTTGAGACTCCCGGAGTGAATGTATCGTACTGGCATTATTGGATGAGCCTTAATGAGCAAGCGATTAAGCCTATGTACGAAAGTAAAAATGATATTACCATTGCTATGGAACTGTCAGCTAAATTAAATGAGCTGAAGCAGGGTTCCTGTACATTTCCTACATCAGGTGATCTTCAAGAATGGGTAGGCAAAGAGTTTAGTGAAGGTATCTATAAACAATTTGGTATCCAGGACTGGAAAGAGTTAAAAAAAGGTCCGGTGAAGGCAAAGGGAAGTTTGATTGCCTGGCAGGACAATAAATTTAGAACTCCTTCCGGTAAATACGAATTATGGTCGGCTGAGGCAGAAAAGTATGGGCATTTCCCCTTACCTGTTTATGTGGAAGAAATGCAGTCTACTGAACAGTATCCTCTGCGATGCATTACGCCCCACTGGAAACTTAGCATTCATAGTCAGTTTCAGAATCTTGACTGGATGGCTGCTGTCAATAATGAACCACATATTGAAATTCATCCTAAGGTCGCAGCCAAGTATCATATCAAAGATAACGATGCTGTGAAAATGTTTAATGATATCGGCTACATCACGCTGCCGGCTAAAATCACCGAAACGGTTTCACCTGATGTAGTAGCTGTCTATGAAACCTGGTATAAGAATAAAAACTTCAATGTCAACTATACTGTGAAGGCTATTCCGGCAGACATGGGAAAAAAAGCCACAGGAGCACCGGGAATTGCTTTTCATGATAACTTTGTTGCCATTCAAAAAGTGTAATAAGGAGGGATGAACAGTGGCAAAAAAAATAGGATTTCTTGTGAACAGCGATCGCTGTATTGGCTGTCATGCCTGTGAACTGGCTTGTAAAAATGAATACCAGCAAGAGCCGGAAATTCGCTGGCGCAAGGTATATCCACTTAAGGAAGACAGCTTCGGGAGGGTTGCCAGAGGATTTGCTTCTCTTGCCTGCAATCACTGTGAAGACCCGGCGTGTTTAAAAGCTTGTCCGGTGATTGCGTATACGAAGCGGGAAGATGGCATTGTCATGCACAGCAAAGAACGATGCATCGGCTGCAAAAACTGTATGCTGGCCTGCCCGTATAAAGTCCCTGAGTTCAATAAAAAAACGAAGAAAGTAGAAAAGTGCCATATGTGTGCGATGCGGCAGGATAAAGGAGAAAAACCAGCTTGCGTCGCGGGCTGCCCCATGGAAGCAATCTCGGTTATTGACATAGCAGATGATGTAGCCGGAGCTGAACGGTCATTACCCGGTTTTCCCAATGCTGCTATTACCAATCCCACAACCCGTTTTATTAAGCCTGTCGTAGGGCGCCAAGTAAGGAGGGATGCATGATGGGGGAATGGGCACTCGTCTTATTTACTGTTCTTTCTCAGATGGCCGCAGGAGCTTTTATCACCCTATGGGTGTTAGATACCGTAAAAGGGAATATCAAAGAGGCAACGGGGACATTTGTTTCCCAAGGGATTGTATTAGCCATGGGCCTGGGACTGCTGACTTCTTTAGGGCATTTAGGGCACCCTTTGGAAGCATATCGGGCTTCCGCCCATTTTGGTACATCCTGGTTAAGCCGCGAAGTGATTGTATTCGGGCTATTCTTTTTCCTGACGGTGGTTTATTATTGGCAATGGCGCACGGGGGGAGCACGGCGATTGGTGGGAATTATTGGTTCCCTTGTTGCCCTGCTAGCAGTGCCCACCTCGGGAATGGTATATGTATTAGCGGCAATTCCCGCCTGGAATAATTTTGGCCCCATTTTCTTCTTCTTACTGACAGCATTTACCTTAGGTCCTTTATATACTGCCGTGCTGCTTACTCTAGAGCAGTACAGTTTAGAAAAAAGTCTGTTTCAGGTTGTTATAGCAGCGCTGGCTTGTAGTTGTATGAGTTATGTTTTATATCTGTCTGTATTGATCAGTGCCGGGGATGTTGCAGCGCTTACGGGATGGAATACCATGTTAAGTATAACCTTCTGGCTGCGTTTGTTTATCGGATGGATAGCCCCCCTTGGTATTTTGGGCTACATCCTCGCACAGCAGCAGTGGCATAGTTCCCGATATGTGATCCTGACATTCGCCCTGGTACTTATCGGCGAATTATTAGGCAGAGAACTATTTTATGCTTCTGCGGTTGCCCTTACTATGTTTGGTCTGTAAAACAAATCCAGGAAATGAATAAAGGAGATTGGTCGGCAGTCATTGAATACCCTTGATTACCAGTGAAGAAAAGGATGATGATCATGGCTTACAATGAGGATGGCTACCAAATTACCCGTCATATCTGCCCCCGTAATTGTTATGATACCTGTGGTATGCTGGCTTATGTCCGTAAAGGACGGTTAGAGAAAATCACAGGTGATCCGGCCCATGGTTATACAAAAGGTAAGCTGTGTTCCAAAGGACAAAACTACATTCAGCGAGTCTACAGTCCTGAGCGTATTCGTTTTCCCCTGCGCCAAATTGGCCGCGGGTCGGGGCGATGGGAACGAATAACCTGGGAGCAGGCCATGGAGATCATCTGTGAAAAGATATTAAATTTAAAAGACCGCTACCGCTCCACCTTACCTTTCTGTTTGAATAAATATTCCGGTAATTTTGGCGTATTGCATTCTGCAGTAGAAGGTATGTTTAATAGCTTAGGACCGACTACTCAGGCAAGGGGATCACCCTGCTGGTCAGCAGGATTAGATGCACAGCTTTATGATATGGGATACAATCGTAACTCCGATCCAGGGGAGATGGAAAAGGCTGACATTATTATTTTATGGGGTGTAAATCCAGCCTGGACGGCGATCCATTCCCTGCCATATATATACCGAGCCCAGGAAAAGGGGGCAACAGTCATTGTTATTGATCCTGTTTATACCCAGACAGCGAGAAAAGCGGACTATTTTGTACAGACCAAACCAGGAGAAGATGGCGCATTAGCGTTGGCACTGGCCAAGATTATTTATGAGAGCGGCAATGGGGATCAAGATTTTATTGACCATCATACCCTGGGATGGCCACTCTTTAAAGATTACCTGGCAAACCTTAATTTAGATTATCTATCTGCACAATGTGGTCAGGAGCTGGGAAGGATACAAAAATTAGCGGCTATTATTGGCAGTACGAGAGCCGTATTTATTTGGGCGGGGTTTGGGTTGCAGCGGCATATTCATGGTGGACAGACATTGCGCGCCATTGATGCCCTAGGGGCCATCACGGGTTGTATTGGCTTTCCGGGCGGCGGTGTTCACTACGCCCATCAGCTTACATGGGGATTTAATTATAATTTTCTCAAAGACCCTGGGAATCGATATCTTAATATCAATTCCTTCGCTCAAGAATTGAACCTTTTGCAAGAGCAGCCTGTTAAGATGCTCTGGGTATCCTGCCGAAATCTGCTGGCTCAAGATGCAGCAGGGAAAATGCTGCGCAAAGAGCTGGATAAATTAGAGTTAATTGTAACGGTAGAACAGTTTCTCACTGAAACAGCCTGTTATTCTGACATTGTGCTGCCCGCGACTACTCAATTTGAGGAGATGGATGTGGTGCCAAGTTATTGGCATCACTGGATCGGCTTAAATGAGCAGGCAATACTGCCCTATTTCGAGGCAAAAAGTGATTTGGAGATTGGGCAGCTGCTAGCTAAGACATTAAACACATACCAGCCTGGCAGCAGTTCTTTTCCTAGTGAAAAATCTCCAGGCAGCTTTTTAGATGAAGAATTTAATGAAAAGCTCTATGCATTGTTGAGGATTTCCCACTGGTCCGAGCTGGCTGACGGGCCGCGGCAAGCTGCGGTTGCCGCAACTGCCTGGAGCAGTAAGACCTTTGCTACTCCTTCGGGTAAGTTTGAGTTCTTTTCTGCTAAAGCACAGCGTGAGAGTATTCCTCCTCTTGCCCAATATCATAAAGGAATGAGCCCCCCAGGGGAATATCCTTATTGGCTTATCACATCCCATGCGCAGCAGGGACTTAACTCTCAGTTTCAGAATATTACAAAACTCGCGAAGAATAAAAAACCAGTCGTGTTTATACACCCTCAGACAGCAGCAGCGAAGGGCGTGGAAAACGGACAAATGGTGAGAGTCTATAATCATTTAGGGGTTATTACTCTAGAAGCTCATATTTCTGCTGACACTCCGCCAGATATTTTAGTTTGTCATCAGGGCTGGCTGCCAGGCAGTGAAACACGTCTTAATGACTTGAATGACGGTCTGCCTACGGATATGGGGCGTGTCAGTACAGGGTCTCAGGGCGTGGCCTTTTATGATGTATTTGTGGACTTTGATCCAGTTTAGCAGGGGAAGTAAACTGAATTTCTATTAGTTCTGCCTTGACATATTGCAGTAAGAAAAGTGATCTTACTTTATTTTATTTCACGGTCTGAGAGGGAAGGAGTTGATCGGGGTGGCGCTTATCGATACCTATGGGAGACATATACAATATCTGCGAGTTTCTGTGACGGATCAGTGCAACTTCCGTTGTACTTATTGCATGCCTGCAGGAAATACAACTTGGTTCCCTGAGAAGGAGATACTCCGTTATGATGAGATGCTGCGTATGATCCGTATAGCAGCAAAGGCGGGTATTACGAAAATACGAATCACTGGCGGCGAGCCTTTAGTACGGAAGGATCTTGTTGACTTTATTGCAGAGATTAAGAAAATTCCAGGGATTCGAGACTTATCTATGACAACTAATGGGAGTTTGTTAAGTCAGTATGCATGGCAATTAAAACGAGCAGGGCTGGATCGCGTAAATATCAGTCTGGATACTTTATGTGAAAAACGTTTTGCCAAGATAACAGGACGTAATATGTTTCGCCAAGTTCTAATGGGAATAGAAAGTGCAGAGCAGGCTGGATTTTCACCAATCAAGCTGAATGTAGTGGTTATGGATCACATTAATACGGATGAATTAGTCGAATTTGCCCGCATTTCTTTCGAGAAAACCTATGAAATTCGCTTCATTGAATATATGCAAATGAATCCTGACTGTAAAAATCTGCTTTTTCCCACTATGAGAATTAAGGAAATACTTAACCAGGCAGGATGGGGTAATTTAATAGAGCAACCTTACAGCGATGGTCCAGCGAATATATTTCGTTTTTCAAAATCGCAAGGCAGCATTGGGTTTATATCCGCTGCTACGGAACATTTTTGTAGTCAATGCAATCGAATTCGCCTCACTGCAGACGGACGGCTTAAACCATGCTTATTATCTAACGACGAGCTTGATATTAAGAAAAAAATGCGTATAGGAACGACAGATTTTGATTTGGAGAATCAATTAAGGCGTAGCATATGGCAAAAGACTGCTCAATATGAGTTGGATAGAAAAGAGATCTACACACGCGGAATGTTTCAAACGGGGGGTTAGGGTAATCGGATAACTGCTCAGCAATTTAAATTATAGGAGGAAGGAAATAGCTTTAGTATGGCGGAGTTGGCAGTAATATTAGTGATCTCCTTAATTGTTTTTGGTCCCGGTAAATTACCGGAAGTGGGAAAGGCGTTAGGACGAGGTATTCAGGAATTTAAGCGTGCAACCACACTCGATCTCGAAAAAGCAGAATATGGGAAAGAGTTGTCACAAGACGAAGGAAAAAAGATGTAATTGTAATACCTGCTATATTTCATATTATACTCTAGCACTACATGCTAAAATATAATTCGTTGGCATAATAGAGCTACCCAAAAAAGCTGCCTAACTCTTAATTAGTTAGGCAGCCTTTTCTATTGGATATTATTTGAGTGTGCAGATAACTGCGTATACATGCAGCTAATGTCCAGCTCCTTTTAAATTAAGCAATACTACGCCAATAATGATTAATACTATACCAGCAATGGTGTAAATATTAATAGATTCTTTCCAAATCAATAAGGCTACTAGTGCTGTTAATGCTGTTCCTAGTCCTGACCAAATCGCATAAGCTATGCTTAGTGGGATTTGGGTCAATGCTTGTGAGAGTGCATAGAATGAAGCTCCCATGACTACGACAAATAAAATACTAGGTATGAGCCTTGTGAAACCAGCAGAAGCTTTCAACATTGAGGTTGCGAAAATTTCACAAATGATAGCTGCCGCTAATAATGCATATCCATTCATTTTGTATCCTCCAATGTTAAATATTAAAGCGATCATTATGCTTTCGTATAGCTTTTAGGTGTGGTATTTAATGCGTGGCTTGTTTTATCATGGCTAATCTGCCCCGTAACCTTATTTTAATATAAGCTATACAGTAACTGAATAGTCAAGAATAATAGAACTAGCGTTAGGATGTTGAATGAATCACAGCTCAAGTAAAAGGATTGAATCAACGATTCTCCACTTACCCATGTAAAAAGCTGGCAAAAATAAGGGAGTTTTGTCATTTCAATAAAATTGAAATTTTAGCTTCGCAATAGTAGTAGTCTTCAACTGCTGCCGTGTCATCCAGGATATTTTCCAGATAAGCGTTTCCAGTAAATACGAGACCGTGGCTATTTGCATAGTCCGAAAGTTGTTGAAGAGTTGAGTCTATATCTATCCAAGAGCCTTTATAATAACCGACAAGATAACGGCCTGCAGGCTTATACGTCCAACTTATAGCTTTGCTGTTATTCTCATCGATATAATAAAAGCAATTGGTCAATTCACTGAAATCTCCCTGTTGTATTTTTCTTGCATCCATCATATAGCCAAGAGGGGATCCATTGTAGGTTCGTGTCTGATAACAGTCACGCATAAATTTCAGCGTAATTTTCATTAGCTGCTCCATTAATATTTCGGAAGTCGGTTCGCTGGTGACTATTGCTTGGGCTTGGGATTCAATAATCTCGATTTTAGAGTAATCGATTTCCAATTTCTCTTCAATCCTGCTAATCTTGTTCTGTACGACCCTTTGCAGCCACATAAGCTCAGCAAGTTCTTGTTCGAGCATTTTACTCTGATTATACAGCAGTGTTCTTGTCTTCTGTGGAGTACAATGTGCTAAATGATTTTTGATTTCTTCCAATGGAAGACGGAGTTTGCGCAATAGCTGAATCACATCGAAAATAGCGCTTTGTCCATATGTATAATAACGATAGCCGTTTTTTTTCACAATAGCCGGCTTAAATAAATCAATGCTGTCATAATACATTAAGGTGCGTTTGTTAATACCATACAGAGCAGCAAATTGCCCGGTTGTAAATTCTTTCTGAAAGAAATCATTCATGATGTAACGTCCTTTACTCTCTAAACTATACAGTTGCTGTATAGTTTATTATAAATCAATAACTCTAAAACAGTCAATTTTAGGAGTACATAAGAGTTTAATGAGATAGAAGCAAGAGGATATGGTGGTGTGCACTGAGGAATGTTGCAATATCGTTAATACATGAGGAAGGAGAACGATGTTTTCAGCAAAAGTTAGGAAGAGCTGCAGTAAAAAAAATGGACAGTTTACTGGAAGTGATATATATATCATGGTAAAATTAAACCATGGTCTATCTTAGCAGATAAGGTGGTTTAATAATGCAAAAAGGAGATTTATATCATGAATAAAGAATCATTACCTTCATTTCAGGGACAAGCTCCTTTTAAATATGATATTGTAGGAAGCTTCCTGCGCACAAAAGCAGTCAAGGATGCAAGAACTGAATTTGAGAAGGGAAATCTGTCCGCTGAATCATTACGAAAAATAGAAGATACAGAAATCGCAGTTTTAGTAGAGAAGCAAAAGCAGATTGGCTTAAAGGCAATAACCGATGGAGAATTTCGTCGAGGTTGGTGGCATCTAGATTTTTTGTGGGAACTGGATGGCATAAATAAAAAGCAAGCAGACCATGGCTCTATTGCATTTCATGGCAAGGATACCAAAGCAGAAACCATTGAAATTCACGGAAAAATTGACTTTACGAGTCATTCTTTTTTAGAGGACTTTAGGTATATGAGATCGATTGCAGGGGAAAGGATGGTCAAAGTTACAATTCCTTCACCAACTATGCTTCATCTGATTACTACAGTGAGAGCAGCAGACTATCAGCCTATTGATGCATACAAAGAAAATAAAGTACTGTTGCATGATATTGCAGCGGCATACAAAAAGGCAATTGCTGCTTTTTATGCAGCTGGCTGTCGGTATCTGCAACTGGACGATACTAGCTGGGGTGAGTTTTGTTCCTTGGAAAAACGGGAAGAATACCAAAAACGGGGATTTGATATGAATCAGTTAGCCAAGGATTATGTCGCCTTGATTAATGAAACAATTGCTGATCGGCCTTCCGATATGGTAATCACTATGCATATTTGCCGTGGCAATTTCCGCTCTACATGGTTTTCTTCTGGTGGATATGAGCCAGTAGCGGAGGACTTGTTTGGCTCTTGCAAGGTTGATGGTTTCTTCTTAGAATATGACAGCGAACGTGCAGGAGATTTTCGACCATTGCGTTATATTAAAGATCAAAAAGTAGTATTAGGCTTGATTACTTCTAAAAGTGGTGAGTTAGAGAATAGAGAAGCCATTATAAAACGGATTGAAGAGGCGGCCCAATATGTCAATATTGATCAACTTTGTCTAAGCCCACAATGTGGTTTTTCCTCTACGGAAGAAGGCAACTTGCTTACGGAGGAGCAGCAGTGGGATAAAATTCGTTTTGTAAGAGAAATTGCAGAGAAAGTTTGGGGTAACGGGAAATAAAAGGTGCTTCTGTCAAATAAGATTTGACAGAAGCTCTTCTTTATATGTATTGCTTCTTTAAAGAAAGAAACCGCCATGAATACTAATACTACCTGATAATATAATGAATACAAATATCATCTGCCTCAGATAAATCAAGGACACTACCATTAGATTGCTGCACAATTGAGTTGGAGGGCTTATCTTTATTCACGAAAACGACTCGTGCCTGTTCACCATTTGTGAGAGCAACTAGATTACCCGAGAGAAAGTTCATCATATTTTCAGTAAAAGTTATACATGTTTTGGCATCAATGGAGTAAATATCCTGGCGCAATTTATCCAAACTGGAATAAGGGCTTAATGCACCAGGGGTATCACAATTAATCGTCAAGGATTCATCAAATAAATCAGCAACCGCTATGATTTTGGCATAGGGATGAATATCTTCTGAAGTGAGCTTATTGGGATAACCATTGCCATCTTCTCTTTCATGATGATCGGATATACCAGAAAGTACGCTTTGTGCTATATTGGGTATCTTGCTAACTAAATCATATCCAAGGGCAGTATGAGTTTTATATAATTCATAGTCCTTAGGTGCAAGACGGTGGGATTTATTTAATATTTCTGTCGGCAACTGCGATTTTCCTACATCATGCAGAAGTCCAGCTAAAGCAATCGCACTAATGCTTTCAGGGGGAAACTTGAGCCATGTGGCAATAAGAGCTGCAATTGCACTTACATTAACACTATGACGGAAAGTATAATCATCACATTGAGGTAAATTATACAATTGGTCAATCGCATTGCCCGTGGCAGATATATTTTCAACGATATCATCGGCAGTATTTGTAAATGTTTCGATTGGAACTTCCTGGGTTTGGCGAATGTCTTCAAAAGTTTTTTGGACCGTTGTTACGGATTGATTATAACTATTCATGAATTTTTGAATATTAGGATCGGTTATGGGATTTGCAGTTATTTCCGCAATGATTGATACTTTGTCAATATCCCAGTTTTGTAGATTCTTGATTAAAGCTTTACTAATAACCATTCCTTTACTTGCTAATATTTTGCCGTCACTTGTGCAGGCATCCCGCGCTAACTCCATACCCGGTACTAAGAATTCGATTTTCTGATCGATAATTTTATGTGTTTTTTGAGGTTTAATATTACTCATCAGCTACACCCCGTATAAAATTTAGTATCGTAGAACTTATCTTCCATAAATAACGATAGATTTCCTGCATATAATAGGTAATACCAGAGACGTTCTCACTAGACAATTTTATCAATAGGAAGTACAATCCATATTAAATGACCATTTAGTATGGATTATGCTGAATGACTATGGGGGAAAAATGTGAAAAAAGAAATAATAAAAGATAAGCCAGCAGTTCATAAAATAATGACTGCAGCAGCTCCTTTGTTTGCAGAAAAAGGATTTGCTGCAGTATCTGTAAAAGAACTCGCAGAGGCTGCGGAAGTAAATATTGCTTTGATTTCATATTATTTTGGTGGAAAAGAGAAGCTTTATGCTGCTATATTGGAAGAGCAGTTTGAATTAATAAATAATATAATCGTTTCAATTCGCAATGAAGTACGCTGTCCTATTGAAAAAATCAGATGTTTTTCACAAAAATTTGTAAAGTTGCATAAAAAATATCCTTATAGTCAACGTTTAATTTACGGAGAAATTATAAACTCTACAAATTGCCATGAAAGTATTGTGAAGCCGGCTATTCTGCGTAATCATGATTTCTTAAGGGAGTGTGTTCAAGAGGGAATTAATAATGGGCAAATTCGGTCAGATGTTAAGTCTGATTGCGCTAGTATATTGTTAGAAAGCGTTTTAAATTTCTATTTTATGACGAATTATCTTGCCGATGAATTTCTGGAGACCAAAAAGGATAAGGCTGAATACTACATGACAGAAGCCATTGAAATGTTTCTCAGAGGTGTTTTAAGTAATTCTCAATAAAAAAAGATTTGTAATAATTCTTTTTTTATTTCAACGATATTAAATAAATGTTTAATTTAAAAAATGTTATCGTCCAAGCAGAATTAAACCCAGGATTTATGGCAAATGATGTTACGCAAGAGGTTTTTGACAGTCTAAAAGAGTTGCGTTCTGATTTACCCTTTGGTTACACTGTTGAAATAGATGGATCTTTAGAGGAGAGTACGAAAGCTGCTAAATTGCTTTCTGAACCTGTGCCTTGATGGTGGGAATGACTCTAAGCATGGGGCGAAACATAAGACATGAAGAAGCTTTTGAATGTTTTAAAAAGTCAGCATATGAATTGTAAAAAGCCCACGAATTACAAACGAATTTATTGCAATGAACTTGCTAGTAGTGCATGAACAGGATCACTTAATGAATGTACTATTAGCAGAGATTTGATTAGAGAAATAATTGGCATGTTACAAGAGGGATCATTTTAGTTGCAAGTATTTAAAATACTACTATAATCATAATCTAACAGCGTTAGTAATGCACTTAGATTGCAATGAAAAAGAATTGGAGCTTACAACTGATGAAAAAATATAAAAAAATATATGTAGAAATAACAAATATTTGTAACTTAGCATGTGATTTTTGTCCTGAAACCAAAAGGAAACCTGAATGTATGTCAGAAGCTGCATTTAAAGAAATTTTGAATCAAATTAAACCTTTTACAGATTATATCTACTTGCATGTAATGGGAGAGCCTTTATTGCATCCTAAATTAGAAAATCTACTCGATATAAGCTACGAAAAAGGATTTAAAGTAAATCTTACAACAAACGGCACCTTAATTGCTTCTGCGGCAAATACTTTAA
>CAMKSY010000027.1 GCA_946415545.1 uncultured Pelosinus sp.
CTGCCGATAAAGGAGTCACGGTAGCTGGCTTGTACACCACTGAATTTCCAGCGGCAAGGGCCGGACCGATCTTATGGCAGGCTAAATTAAGAGGAAAATTAAATGGTGTAATGGCACAAACAACACCTACAGGAATTCGCATGGTAAAAGCCCATCGGTTATCGCAGCCGGGTGCTCCTTCTAAAGGCACCATTTCACCAGTCATCCGCTTTGCTTCTTCAGCTGACAGAATCAGAGTTTGTTCTGCCCGCACCACTTCAGCCATTGCTTCTTTGACGGGTTTGCCTACTTCTTGTACAAGGAGTTCTGCCATTTGTTTCTGCTTCTCCATGAGAATTCGGCTGGCTTTCATCAATATTTCATAACGCCGATATGGCTCTATAGGTTTTGTCTTAAATGCTTCTTCAGCAGCATCAACCGCGTCCTTTACCTCTGCCTCACCGGCTACGGAAATCAAGGCACATTCACTGCCTGTTACTTTATTCACTACACTAATCTTTTCTTCAGTTACTTTCCATTCTCCATTAATAAATAAACCATATTTTCTCACTAATTCTACCTCCTTATCCACATTAGAACTATTGGCCGTCGAAGCGGCAAAAGATTCACGATCCTTTGCTCGTATAAAAGAGACTGAAAATCATGCATTCTTCTACATGATTTTTCAGTCTCCATTGACTACCAATTCCTTACAGGAATCATATTGTTTTTCTTAGAATAACAGACTCTTACAAGTCAGTCAACTCGAAACCATTGTGATGTTCTCATGATAATACCGGCTATACTTGTGCATTCATCACATATATAGGTTCACTTACTTGTGCTTATCATTGTTCCTACTTATTTATCCATCCCGACAGAACTAAGCTGTTTATCATAAATCATACTAATCAGCTCTTTAATTAAATCTTTGGCTAAAGATGCATTCATCAGATGATCTTGAGCATGAATCAGTAGTAAGCTCATTTCTTGTTTTTCTCCATTTGCCTCGGCTTGTAATAAATCAAATTGCATATTATGTGCTTTTTTTAATTCTTGAACAGCCTGACCAAGACGTGCTGATGCCTCTGCATGTTTTCCTCCTCGAGCTAATGTTAGGGCATCAAAACAATAACTGCGTGCATTACCTGCATATAAAATGATCGAAAATACAATTTGCTCTTTGTCCACATTACACCTCTTTAAAAATCCTGTTAATTCCTCATAAATTCAAAGGCTTGATCCAGAATTTTATTCCCGTCCACACGACCATAATGTGCCCCATCAATGAAAGCACATCCTTTATCTTTCGAACTCGCCAAAGCGCTAATATATTTCTCTTTATAACGGATTTGCGGTGCAACCAACACTACATCGTAATGACCGATATATTTTTCTATTTCATCAACGGAGCAAGCAAAAATATTTAGATCTAGAAGGTTTCGATTTTCTCCCTCTATACGCATTTTATTCACTAAAAGTCCTGTAGACATACCCGATGCACATACTAATAGAATATTCATTTCGTCCCCCCTTATATCACTTATTTTACATGGGCCTATTTCTTATCCGCCAGATCCCCGTCTTAAAAAATGGTTTTATTCCCCTGGGAAGGCTTGGCATTCATCTGCTCTTGTTCTTCTTTCACCTTATTTTCATCCCATATTTTTAGGAATGGGTAATAAATGATACCGGCGATAAAAAAATTTAACACTTGTAGTGCCGCTCCTTTCCAGTCTCCTGTAACTAAGAAACCGCTGACAAAAGCGGGAGTCGTCCAAGGCGCTAACACATAAGGCTTATCAACGATTCCTGAGGCCATAAAGACAAACGTTGTAATGACACAAAGCAGCGGAGCCATAATAAAAGGGATCATCATGATAGGATTCATGACAATTGGCATGCCAAAAGTAATCGGTTCATTAATATTAAAAAATCCTGGTAGAATTGACGTTTTCCCCAATGTTTTCAATTGGTTGGATTTTACGGTAGTAAACAATAATACGGCTAATGCAAGAGTTGTCCCAGAGCCGCCAATTAAGATAAAAGCATCAATAAACTGCTGGCAAATAATATTAGGAACTGCTTCACCAGCTATTTTTGCCACCGCGTTTTGCTGCGTAAAGGCTAACCAGATGGGAGCCATAATCCCTGTCCCCACTAAAGCTTGTCCATGAATACCAAAAAACCATAGCAGCTGAATCGCAAATACGGCAATTAATACAGCTGGCAGTGTACCGCCAAGATGCAAGAGAGGGGCTGTCACTATATGATTGATCACTTTCGGAATCGATCCTCCCCCTATTTTGGCTAACATTACATTGATCATAAAGATACTGACTAAAATCACAATGCCGGGCAGCAAGACTGCAAAAGAACGCCCTACCGAGAGAGGAACACCTTCAGGCATTTTTATAATAATGTCCTTTTTAATCATGAAACGCTGCACTTCTACGACTAAAAGTCCGATAATCATAGCCACAAATAGCCCCTTGCTTCCCATTAATCCTGAATCAATATGCCCCTCCTTCGTAAAAGGCGAGGCTAGAATAAATGCGGAAACACTCAGTAATCCAGAAGAAAGGGAATCCATAGAGTAAGAAGCCGCCAAGGCATAAGCAATCGAAAAGGAGGCAACCAGCCCCATAATACCAAAAGTAGCATTCACAACTGTCAGTAAAGCATTAACATAAGGATCTACCAGCATGGCAAGGTAAGATATCGGCGGAAATGCACATATTAGAAAAAATGATCCAATTAACAACAAGGGAACGGTGGAGACAACTCCATCCCGCAAGGCTTGTAAATGCCGCTGCTGGGCAATAACTCCGACAACCGGAAGGAGATATCTTTCGAGAAATCGAATGACTCTTTCCAATAAATCACACCCCTTTTACTCATTCTCTCAAGCCACACATTCTGAGTATTTACTACACCTACATGTAGTGCATGAGATCCACGATATTGTAATATTCATTATCTGGCAATGTAACATGCAGCCTTTCTTCAATTGGTCGCAAAGCTGCCCCTACAATGGCGTGGCTTTCCTCATATTTATGCCCATCTACACTTTTAACACGATTAGAAGAACCAATCGCTTCCCCTGACAATATTTTCTCAATTGCGCAGGCAAGATGTAAGATTAAACCAATACTTGCATCCTCACTAATGATAAAATTATGTTTTGCCAGCTCTAAATAAAACAGCGCAAAGACTTCCATGAATTCTTCGCCATCAAGACTGGTATGTTCATTGATAACATTTTTCATAAAGGCCAGACGATCTAATGCAAAAGGCGCTGCTAGGCCATTTGGGTCTTGCTCCATATCCAATACCAAATCAGCGTGATCACAGCTTTTGCTTTCATCAGAGCAGCTTGCACAAGGAACCTCAAGTATCACATTAGGGAAAATTTCAGATAATACGATCTCGAGCTTACCTTCCAGTAATTGTTTGGGAGAAAGATACTGCACCGTACTGTCTTGGGGTTTAATGCTGCTTACCACTGCGATTAGATTTTTTTCTCGTTTTATTTTCCTAATCTTTGCAGTGAAATCATTCATGTTGGCAATTTCCAGAGGAATAATATCAACTTTTTGGTCTTTTCCCAAAAGCAAGCCTTCTATAATTTCTTTTAATTTAATAGCAGTTCCTTTCCCCGTAATACAGGCTACAACAATCACGTTATCTTTAAAATAATTATTAAAGTCCGAAGTATTTCCGTATATACGCCCAATATAGGGACTAAGATTGGTTACGGCATAATAAATATCATCTAAAGGGACGCGCATTAAGGACTTTCGTGCTGCTTCCAACACCATTGGCGTGCTAGCCATTTCTATCGTCTTTATAGGAATTCCTGTATTTTCATAAATCATATGACCAAACATCACTAACGACCCCATATCAACCAGCATGATGACACCTTGTCCTTCATTGTTATCCTCTACTAGTTGGGAAATCTCCGCCAAAGCCGTCTCCGTCTTTTTGTCTAAAGGCATGTCATATCCCACTGCATGGTTTTCCCCTAATAATCGATTGGCAACTTCCACCATAGAAGTTGCAGTACTAGCACCATGCATGGCAACAATCACGCCAACCCTGCCAGGATATTCTTTGCCTACATATTCATCTAACACGATAAACATAGTAATAAAACCAATTTCATCCAGAGGTATTTGTATATCAAAATTGTTCTTTAATAAAATACTAAAATGCATGGCAGCGGCAAACTCTTTACTATAGGATTTCTGGATTTCTGCGAGATTAGGATTTGAAATTTCCTTTCCCTCCCGGATTCTTTCCAGTGTGCTAGAAATATGTATTGACATGCCGTATAAAATTTTGTCATTGAATTTTTTTCCAATTTTATTACTAACATACCTTAGAAACCTCTGGGTTATATCTACTACATTTTTATCAACAATTTTATATAACGCTTCCAAATTGTCTTTGCGGAACTTGGCAAGATACTGCTTAATATAGGTATCAATATCCAGCCCCATAATCAACTGGATATTTTTCTCACTCATTCCTTTCAATCTAAGAGTTTGAATTTTCTGTTCTAAAATTTCATAAATACTAATAGTATCCTTATATTTTACATTAATTTGCTTTGCATCTGTAACTTGAAAAATAATATCCTCTGTTAAACCAAGAATATCAAGATCATCCCGATGTTCTTTGTACTTTACGAACCCTCTTAGAATATACTCGGGCAACTCCTCACTGCTGACCTTCAAATTTTCATCCTTATTTCCTACATAATCTAAAAAGGCTCTGGCGCAGCTAAGTTTTATATCACTTTTTAATTGTCCAATATTATTGGGACAATCATATAACAAAAATGCTTTTAACGCATTTGCCGATACCCGAATGGGAATATGAATACATTGTACCTCTTGCTTAAAAAAAGTTTTAATTAATTCCCACCGTTCTCCTATCGTTCGTTCCCTGATAACCGGGAGTTTAATAATCATGGGAATACGCCGGGTAAAGGTCCTGAGCAAGGTAGAATCAGCATTTTCGGTAGTAGCACAGATAATGAGTATTTCCACCTTTTTATACTCCTCAACCTCTCCCATGCTGCGATATAATCCTTTATCAATCAGATAGAACAGCATTTCCTGCCCCTCTGGTGACAATCGATGAACTTCGTCCAAAAATAAAATACCACCATTTGCTTTTTCCACTAAACCTACCCGATCACGTTCCGCTCCTGTATAACTGCCCTTCTTTGCTCCAAAAAGCTGAGCCAATAACAATTGGGGATTATGAGCATAATCGGCGCAATTAAAAGCAACGAAAGGAGCATTATTCTGTAATCGGCCTATATCTCGCGCATAACGAAAAATAGTCTCGGCAAACATGGATTTACCGACACCAGTCTCCCCCAATAGTAAGGTATGCAGCCCTAATGGCGGATACCTCACTGCCGCTTTTGCCTGCTTAACCGCATTCTTGAGACTTTTATCCGCACCAATAATAACATCTAATACCGATTTTTCCGCTGTATCCTCTTGACCGGCTTCACTGTCCAGAGTTTTATACAGCACTGGCTTTCCTTCTAGTTTTTCTAACTTACCTGCCTTTACCAACGCATTTAAGTCACCAGAGGCATTTGGTCTTAAAATACTAAGTTCCATAGCTACCTGGTCAGTAGAAACACCTGATATCATTCCATCTATACGATATTGTTCTTCACATAATGTTTTTACAATCATCAATACGCTTTCAATTCGTTTCATACCTACCTCCAGCCTTTCATTAATTGCAATTTATTTTATGTTGAATGTATTTATATGATTAGCTAAGGGCCACATTCGACGAGTAAAGTCAACTATGCTCTGACAATATTACACGTATATCTAAATATTCCCATTTTATTTCGTGATTTTCTGTAATAAATCCTGCAACCCAATAGCATTGGCATCTGCCATATTGAAATATTCAAAATGATAACCTTCAAACTGTACTAGTACAGTTGCATTCAATGCTGATTGCAGCACCTCCTGTATGGGGATATGATTAATTATAAGAACTATACCAATTTATAGGGGGGAATCTTGATGAGCGGATTAAAAATTGTGACGATCGGCGGTGGTTCCAGTTATACACCAGAAATTATTGAAGGCTTTATTAGACGCTATGAAGAATTGCCAGTTCGGGAGCTCTGGCTAGTGGATATTGAAACCGGCAGGGAGAAATTAGAAATCATCGGTAATCTTGCCAAAAGAATGATAAAGAAAGCCGGAGTACCGATTGCCGTCTATACAACTTTGAATCGGAGAGAAGCGTTGCCAAACGCAGACTTCATCACAACTCAGTTTCGAGTAGGGTCGTTAGATGCAAGAATAAAAGATGAACGAATTCCGTTGCGTCATGGTTATATCGGGCAAGAGACCAATGGAGCCGGAGGGATGTTTAAAGCATTGCGAACGATTCCTGTCATGTTGGAAATTGACCAAGACATAGCAGAACTGTGCCCTAATGCTTGGCTTATTAATTTTACGAATCCTTCCGGAATCGTAACAGAGGCAGTATTCCGTTATGGAAAGACAAAGAAAATGATTGGTTTATGTAATGTACCTATTGGAATGGAAATGGGTGTCGCAAAGCTCTTTGATGTTGATAGCAGCAGAATTCGAATTGATTTTGCTGGTTTGAATCATATGGTATTTGGCTTGTCCGCTTATCTGGATGGACGCGACATTACAAAATCTGTCATAGATGAAATTGCTGACAAAAAGATGGAAAGTACTGTAAAGAATATTATGAATGTTGATTGGGTTCCAGAGTTCTTAACTGGTTTATCGATAATCCCCTGCCCCTATTATCGATATTATTTAAAACGGCAAGAAATGTTGCAGAAAGAATTAGAAGAATTCTCCAAAGGAGAAACGAGGGCCGAGATTGTAAAAAAGCTGGAGAATGAGCTTTTCCATCTATACAGCAATCCTGAATTAGACTTTAAGCCATCTCAGTTAGAGCAGCGTGGCGGAGCATATTACAGTGACGCTGCCTGTCGATTAATCAGCTCAATCTACAACAACAAAGCAGATATCCAGCCGGTGGACACATTAAACAATGGCGCTCTTGCTGGCATTTCTCCTGACTCTGTTGTCGAAGTAAGCTGTGTGATTACCAAGAATGGGCCCCGCCCGCTTAGCGTGGGCGAGCTCCCCATCGAAATAAACGGAATGGTTCAGCAAATCAAATCTTTTGAAAGAGTCGTAATTGATGCTGCCGTTACCGGTGACTACAATAAAGCACTGCTGGCAATGACAATCAATCCCCTCATCTCTTCTGACACAATGGCCAAAGTCTTATTAGATGAGATGCTGGAAGCCCATCAAAAGGATTTACCTCAATTCTCTGCTTATTTTTCTTCAAAAAGATAAGTCATATAAAATAACGCCAGATCTCTCCATGGATCTGACGTTATTTTATATGGAAGATCATACATCAAGTGTATAATTTTAATTTCATAATCCAGCTGTCGCTCAGCAGTATCTACAAAGAGCTGCTGAGATGAAATTCTTCATTAATACGCTACTCTTTAAGCAATAAGATCATCTCTTCAATTAAATCTTTTGCTAAAATGGCCGTCATTAAATGATCCTGGGCATGAATTAATAAGAGATTTATTTCTTGTTTTTCGCCTCGGGCTTCAGACTGCAGCAACTCTGTCTGAATTTGATGAGCTGCTACTAACTGTTTCTTTGCTTCGGCAATACTTTCATTTGCTGCAGCAAAGTTTTTTTCCCGAGCATATTTCAATGCTTCTAACGCATGACTGCGTGCATCTCCCGCATGCAATATAATTGTAAAAGCTACTTGTTCCTTTTCCATGTTTATCTCCTTTAGAAAAATTACTATTGTTTTAATGCATATGCTTGCTCAAGAACTTTTTTACCATCTACCATGCCATAGCTTACAGAATCAATAATCGCAAATCCTTTATTCTTACCAGCAGCAATTTCACCAATAGACTTTGCCTTATATCTGATTTGTGGGCCGATTAAAACCACTTCACAACTATCTATAAATTCATCCAGCTGATCTACAGAGCAAGCACAAATTTCATCATTACTGCCATTATCATCACTTGCCTTTTGCATTTTAGTTACCAATAAACTCGTAGACATCCCTGATGCACACACTAATAGTATTTTCATAAATATACCTCTCTCTCTTAATATAAGAACTCGAATTAAATATGTTGTCACGATGCTATGAGCGTTCTATTCTATAAACTTTCTTGAACATAGCATCGCGACACTTTATTTAGGCTCCAATAATGATATTAGGATCACCTTTTTTATTTTGTTTTGCGCCTGCTTCTTCTTTGAGTTTAGCGTCATCCCACATCCTGAAAAATGGATAATAAATCACTCCAGTAACTCCAAAGCAGAATAATTGTAATATCGCTGCCCTCATATCACCTGAATCTAAAAAAGCATTAATGATCGGAGGTGTTGTCCATGGTGCCATCGCAAATAGTTTATCTACTAGACCGGCATCCATTGCAAAATAGGCAATCGTTATCGAGACAAGGGGGGCAAAAATAAAGGGAATCATCAATACAGGGTTCATGATAATTGGCATACCAAAAAGAATAGGTTCATTGATTGCAAAGCACGCAGGTCCTATCCCGGATTTTCCAAGAGCTCTTAATTGTGTAGATCTTGCTGCAAAAATCAACATGAGCACCAAAGCAAACGTGGCACCTGAACCACCGATATTTCCATAAACGTCCCATAATTGCTGACAAACAATGTTAGGTATAGGCAGCCCTGCGGCTTTTGCAGCAGCATTTTGCTGAGCAAGAGTTAAGTAAACCGGACTCATAACGCCCCCTACTAGAGCAGCCCCATGAATACCGATGCTCCACAATAATTGCGCAAAGAATATAGCAAGAAGGAAGGCCGGCAAACTACCGCCGAGACTGAGAAGCGGTGACGCAAGTATTTTATAGATAACATCTTGTATGTTCGTTGCGCTAAGGGACAGTAGACTATTAATGAACCAAACAACAGTGACTGTAATAAAGCCAGGAATTAATGACATAAAGGAACGAGCAACTGCTGGTGGCACACCTTCTGGCATTCTGATAACTAAATTTTTTCGAATCATATAACGTTGTACTTCTACCGCAAAAATAGCGATGATCATAGCTACAAACAATCCCTTACTTCCCATCCAGCCAGCTGTGATATTGCCCTCTTTGGTAAATGGTGTAGCCAGCATGAAGGTAGCAACACTGATTAATCCGTTTCCTAATGGATCCATTTTGTATGAGTTAGCCAATGAATACGCAATCGAAAATGATGCCATTAATCCCATAAGCCCCATTGTCGCATTATTAACGGAACATAGACTTGCTACGTAAGGTTCAACCATTTTCGCCAGCGCAGGGATGGGAGGAAAGGCGATAATAAGAAATAACGACCCCATTAAGAGCAACGGTATTAAGGATACGATACCGTCCCGGATTGCTTTTAAGTGCCGTTGCTCACCAATGCGAGTTGCAACAGGTGCGTAGTACTCTTCAAGCCATTTAATAAATTTCTCCATAAAGCAACACTCCTTTTTTATCTTACTCGGTATTATGTTTTGCAAGATACATGCCAATACGCAGTAATCCTATAAAAAAGGCTATCCCATCCTTCTATAACAAGAAAGCAAAGCCTTCCTAGCCGCTGGTTCCCTTATATGGCCTGCTGCCATCATGCAGTCCTACTATCGTATCTACGATGTGTATTTATGTTTAGAATCATCTGTATTGCATTTACAGATGTTGGGTTATTATAAAAGAAACGTGTATTATTTTTCATGATCATTCTAAAGCCAAAAGTACCTGCCAAGAATCATCATTGGCAGGTACCCTTAGATAGCATAAGCATCTGAGTCTACTTACAGCTGCTTACCATTGGTTTCAATTACTTTCTGATACCAGAAATAGCTGTTCTTTTTAACTCTTCTCATATCCTTTTCATCATCTTCATCGCGATTGATATATACAAATCCATAGCGTTTTTGATAGCCATTCAGCCAACTTAATACGTCTGTGTAGGACCAAACACAATATCCTAATAAATCTACCCCATCAGTAATTGCCTGCTGACATTCTTCAAGATGTCTACGAATGAAGGCAATTCGATATTCATCATTTACTACATCATTTTCTTCCAGAACATCAAACGCTCCTAAGCCGTTCTCCGAAATAAGAATTGGCAGCCTATATCGGCTAGTAATTCTGCGCAAGGCAATTCGTAAGCCTATAGGATCAATTTCCCAATCCCAATCAGTTGCCTCCAGATTAGGATTCCTGATGGTTTTAAATAATCCTGGAACACCTGTATCTGGTGTGGTTCCTTTTTTCCCCGTCGTATTCATCTTTCCGGAGCCAACACCTTCAAGGGGATTCTTCTCATAAGTAGACGTCCGATAGTAATTGACTCCCATAAAATCTGGCTTGCCTTTTTTTAATACTTCCAAATCACCCGCTTCTAGAATAGGTGCAAGCCCTTCCCTGGTAAGATAATTCCAAGTCACCTTTGGATATTCACCCCAGGCATATACATCCATCCACCAATGATTGTTGAATTCTTCAGCATTCTCACTGGCCAGTACATCTTCTGGTTTATCTGTATGAGAATAGCCAGGACCATAGGCAAAGCTCGGGCCGATTTTCCCTTCAGGAACATAGCTTCTAAACGATGCAATGACTCTTGCATTTGCTAAACTGGCAATATGGTTTGCCTGATACATTCTCTTGAGATCAGACACCTTAGGCGGATGAATGGCATTTAGATAGCCATGCATAATAAAAATATTTTGCTCATTCAGTGTGACCCAATATTTTACTCGATCGCCATACCGTTTAAAGAGGGTAATCGAGTAGTGATGAAAGTCTTCAATAATTTGCCGTGATTCCCATCCGCCATAGGCATCCTGTAATTCCTGAGGCAAGTCCCAATGATATAAGGTGATGATCGGTTCAATCTGATTCTTAAGCAATTCATTAATTAGATCATCGTAGAATCGTAAACCAGCCTCATTAACATCACCTCGACCTTTGGGGAAAATACGAGTCCAAGCAATAGAGAATCGATAGGCTTTCAGTCCCATTTGTGCCATTGAAGCAACATCTTCTTTATAGCGGTGGTAGTGATCTACCGCCACATCCCCATTCGTCCCTTTAAACGTTGTTCCGGGAAATCTCACATACACATCCCAATTAGAAGGCCCCTTGCCATCTTCATTCCAAGCCCCTTCCACCTGATACGCCGCCGAAGCTGCGCCCCACAGAAAATCTTTTGGAAAATCTACTACTGTTTTGTGAATCATAATTTTCTCTCCTTGCGCTTTTTAAGTTTGAAAAGACCGTTAACACTTGTTAGCGGTCTTTTGCATATGGATATTAGAAGTGAAGGTCAAACTGAGTGCGGAAGAGTTTTCTGTTATATTCTTTAGCAGAATCAGAAATATCTACTTTTTGATCCGAGTAAATGTTGGTCCATTGAATATTTTTGCCAACTACGTAATCCACACCTACCATCCAGCCTCTGGAGTCACTTTTCAATGAATCCCACTCATCATCATGTGAGGGGTCACCATTTCGCCCAAATTTGAAAAATCTAGCATAAACCCCATAAGAGCCAGGTTTATTAAGATCCGTTCCCTTATAATCAAGTCTAATATGATGGGTTTTATTAAAATCATCTGCATTCGTCTTAGCATATGTTCCTGTCAATTTTAAATCCTGAGCAATCTTAGCAGTCACTGTTGCTCCGCCCCAACGACTCATTTGCTGTTTACCATCATCTTTATTGCCGCCTAAAAGTAAGTTCAAATTTACATTCTTGGCTATGTCTCCATTAAAGTTAGCGCCATAAATATTGGTATCATAAGCATCATTAAGACTTACTGCGCCATTTCCCTGGGTAGGTTTTGCAGCAAATAAGCTGGTTTTAAATGTTCCTGTAGGAATATCCAACCAAAGACCTGTTGCTTCATGGCCCCACACCATATTATCCCCGTATCCAAACCATTTTCTACCAGCAGTGACACCTACTTCACCAACGGAACCAGAAGCCCATATCCTAAACCAGGTACCATCCCCATTATTCGTGTCAGGAGGGACTACACCGCCCCAGCCGCTAGTCGTGTAGTCATGTCTTGTTTCACTTGCGAAATGTCCCTCCCATCGATCATTGATTTTAGCGGTTCCTTCCAGAGCCAAGAAGTAATGTTTGTTACCGCCGCTAATATTATGACCATCACTGGTATCGCTGTCATATTTTCCTCGGACAAAGCCGCTCCATTTTACATTATCCACCTTATTTTCTACAGTCGTCATGCGAGCGCCTAATTTATCAAGTTCACTGGCATATTCATTGGACAATTTCTCAATAAGAGCTTTGTTGCCTGCATCGGCTTGATCGACTTTTGACATTGCCTTTGCTACGATAATCGCCATTTCATAACGGCTAATCGTTTTATCACCGCGAAAGGTTCCATCTCCATACCCTTCTAAAATTCCATCATGAGCCAACTTTGTCACAGCGTCATAAGACCAGTGTTTTGCAGGTACATCAGAAAAAGGATTTACTACCGCTGCGAAGGATGTACCAGCTACACCAAGTATCATTGCAGCAGCCAAGGAAGCGACTAACTTTTTTTTCATTTACAATCTCTCCTCAAGTTTAATTTACCTGTTCATTGCTTGTACAACTGACCTTTATTGGAGAGGGGTGTATCTAAGTTTCTACATTTCCTTATATCTCCCCTAACCAGAAAGCTCATATCTACCCGATCTTGCGTCTCACATTAGGCCTCCTTTCCAGTGTGAATGATCTTTGTACGAAGCTCTGCTATTGCCCCATTTCCGTGGATTCGATGTTCTTATGATTGCTTTTATATTCACTTCTATGTTTTTGCAAGTACTATGCCAATATCTTTAGAAAGATTTGTTATCTTAAAAAAAAGATTCAAAAATGGCTCTTCCCGATAAAGGATACAAGCTTTCGGGACTTTTTAAAAAAATAAAAAAACTGCCAATTATGCATTGGCAGTTTGAAAAGATTTCTTAGCAAAAGATATGTGTATTTCTGTAAATTTCAATGTGTATTCTTTTTGCCCTACTTCACTCGTTTATATCACATAGTGTATTAATTTCGTCAATTATAATACTTATCAAGAAAGCACTCAGCAGAAACGAAGCCACAAAGGCCCAGAGAGGAGAAAGAGGTGATAGGAATGCCCTCTCTTCTCTGTGCCAGCATTACCCCTTAAGCGTATACTCACAATATATACGAAAAACTAATATTGAATTCGTACTGGAGTACCGATAGGTACCAACCGAGATAGTACTAGAACATCATTATTATGCATACGAATGCAGCCATGTGATATCGTCTTGCCAATTGATGATGGATTATTGGTGCCATGGATTCCATAGTGAGGAATATTGAGCCCCATCCACATAACACCAAATGCTCCACCTGGATTCGCCATTTTACTCGCAATGTAATAGTTACCGATTGGTGTTGGAGTATTTTTCTTGCCTACACCAACAGGGAACGCTCGGACTGGGGATCCATCCCGATAGAGGGTAAGTCGCTTGGCCGACAAATTTACAGTAATTGAATACGCCAATTTATCACCTCCTCTATAACATATGCAAGTAGGCTAACTGATGTTTAATCCAAAACATAATTCTATTATGTAATATTTACCTAACGAATTTAAATGACATAGACCGCATAAAAAATAGTCTGCTATCCAGGCAGACTATCTTTGTATGGTAAATAGTTATCATCAGAAATCTAATTCACTTATAATTTTTATAGTTAGCGATGAAGTGTTTCTTCTTCTGTACAGGAAGTTCAACCTGTTTATGATATGGAAGCTTTATATAGGTATCGATAACGTTCCATATTCGTTTATTTTCTTCCTTTAGTTCCTTAATTAATTGTACATGCTCTTCTATTAACCCTTTATCTAAGGCGGTATTAGATGCATGGTATTCTACTTTGTTTCTTACTATTTCCGTATTTGTTAAAGGAATTTTGCTTTTACTTTGATCGGGATGTTTTCTTATTTTCATCGTCTTCTGCTTTTCCATCGGCTCTTGCAATGCATTCCTTAGTCCTGTGATTTCAGCAGAAAGCGAATCTAATGCCACTAGATCATCAGCACTAAGCTCCTTTATAGATGCTTTTCCTAAGGCACGCATTGCTTCTTCCATTTCCAGAATCATGGAAGTCAGTACATTTTCTACGCTGGTTGCAGCTTGATTAATATTAAGCTGCGTCTTGGTAGGAGAATTATAATAGACCAACGTAGTGGGTGGCTCCCAAGGTATTACTTTTTCAAGCTGGTTATGTCCTAGAGCAAAAAGAGGAACCGTCGCTAAATAAATTGCATCTGCTCCTAATGCCAATGCTTTCAGACATTGACCAGGTGTAAAGTAACCACCGGATATGATAATACTCATCGTACTTCCTTGCAAAAAGCGTTTTGCGCGTATCAATGCAAGCAGGCTGGGTATCCCAAAATCATCCTGTTTAATGGGGACTGTTGCGTGAGATCCCCCCTCAGTTCCATCAATTACAATGGCATCAAAGCCGAGTTGAACTGCAACAGACAGTTCTTCTTCGAGACGGTCCGTAGCCATGATCTTTAATGCGATAGGAATCCCGTTTGCTCTTTGACGCAACTTTCTCATAAAATCAGGCCAATCTTCCGGCTTCTGAACTCCCGGAGGCGCATTAAGTGCTACGGCAGCTTCACCAGGTTCTAACCCTCCAAGAATACGTGCTCTGCCAGCAATCTCTGAAGCCTCTATGGTGGCGACTCCCATATCGGCTCCTTGCCCCATTTGTACTTCAAGCATATCAGCAGAAGCGATTTGTTCATTCGTTCTCCCGCCCCATGACCAACGACAGATCTGTAATACAAACTTGCCCGCTTCACCTGGCTCCTCGGGCAAAAAAGGACCTTCTCCAGAATTCGTAGCAGTTTGCAGTGTTTTTGATGCTCTCGCCAATGCCAGCTTTGCTTCTTCGCTAAGTGCCAATCCATAGGCCATAGCACCAATCATAAGAGGGATCTTTAACGTCAGCGGTCTTTCCGCATTGCTGCCAATGGTTACACTCATATCAATCTGCGCACTTTCAGGCAAGGATAATTGCGTCATTTGACGGGGTGAAAACATTAACTGATCATATCCAAGAAAATGCTTAGGTGACCCCAAAGGACGTGTTAAAACTTTACCACTCTGCGCCCGAAGACTCATTTCAACAAAATTAATTACTGAGAAGCGCTTTAATGATGGCAGAGTCTCAGCAATATTTTGCGTATAATCATCTGTGAGCAGCTTTTTCACTGCATCGTTTGTAATAACCTTAATGATATAACGCATAAATGGTTTTACCAAAAATAGGATCGAAATTAATATAATGCCTACTAGAAACACTATTAACAATTGCCAGTTAATGGTAGGTATAACAATTTGCATCTCATTTTCCTCAATTGTTTTTAAACATTTTTCTGCAATCATTTTAGTATTCGATTTTTTAGGAATTTTTAAACCTTTTTATGAATCTATATTAATTATTAGTCACTCTGATCTAGTGAAGCCGAACAAAATAAGCCACCTGCAAACAGCCGTTACAGGTGGCTTACTTATTGTTTAATAGACCTAAGAAATGATCACTTATGTACTTTCTTTAGAATAATAGAATTTTTATCCTCTTTTGGTGAATTAGGGACAATATATTGTATAGTTCCATCTGATCGGAAAAACATCTGTACCGAATAATTTTTCCCATGTTCTTTGTCTTTCGCTTTAAGAGTTATATACATTTGCCCTTTGTCTGCCTGATATTCCTGATTGAAAGTAAGTATATCGTGTCCCTGGCTTGTTAACTTCCCTTTAATCGTTTTTTTATCTACTTTTGTTATAATAAAATCAACTGTTCTATTCTCACTAGAATACGCCCATTCATTTCCGACCTCATAGGGGCTTTGTGTTGTCGGCTGCTCTTGAACAAAAGGCATTATCGCCTCATTGCCGTGGGAAGATACTGTTGGTTTTAAATTGTTCAGCGTAGTCTGTAAGTCCACATTTAAAGGTGCAAGAATGATCACTGTACTTCCAGCTTTAATGGTCTGGTTACTGCCGGGAAGCAACCCGGAGATAAGTGCGCCGCCAACAGAATTATTATAATTCATTTCAATATGACGCTCTCCTCCATACTTGCTAAAATCCATCGTTACAGGAACTTCAATTCCAGTTGATGTATTAATGGAGGACGCATCTAATTCTATGCCGCCTCCTTTTCCAAACATACCAGCTTTCTTAGCGATTTTGACATAACCGTTGCCAATCGTTCCTTTTGGTATAATAATTACATCTGCTATGGTAACATCCTCTAACACCTTGAAGGAAATAGGGTCGCCTACCTTGTTTTTCCCTGAATTGACTTCTGTAAGCAATTCAGCTCGAATCATCGTTCCTTTAGGAAGATATGCATTGCCTTGCATAACTTCTGTTACCAACATATCCTGAGATACGGCCGGAACAGAATTAGCAGCAAACACTGCTGGTATGAATAGTACTAACATCATTACAATTAAAATACTGCGTTTCATGTAATCGCTCCTTTTATTGATTTTGCTTTTAAAAAACGTATAGGACTTAAGAGTCACTATCTGATATTACGGCGATTTCTCGGGCTTCACGTTTTTTACTATCTTCGCCTTTAGTTTTTGCTAACTCCGTTAGTGTAGCTTGCAGATCTACATTTTCTGGTATTGTAATAGTAATTTTGGTACCTGCACCTAATTGTACATTTGCACCATTAGCCAGGCCGCTCATCGCCCCAATCGTGAGCGCTGGAGTTGCACTTGATGTATTGGAATCATACCATGAAAGATCTGCCTGATGGCCGCCGTCATTCTGCTGAAGACTTAAGCGTAATGGTACATTAATTCCACTTAGGGTTTGAATATTGACAGCCTCTAATTCAATCTTGCCCCCTTTACCAAATGCGCCAGCCCGTTTAATTGACTTTACGATCCCCTGACCAATTGTGTCTTTAGGAATAATCATTACATTCCCAATAATGACATTATGCAATAATTTAAATGAGAACGTATCCCCTATATTGCATGTAGCAGAGTCGATAGTATTTTGTAAAACACCACGCAATATAGTACCTTTTGGTATATAAGCATTGCCGGCTACGATTTCCTTTGATACAGTACTCTCATTTTCTTGAAGAACTTGGGCTCCTAATGCATGTCCATTAATAAATAGGACCAAGCATAACAGCAAAGTAAAACGTCTTACAATGCTCACATCCCTTCATTTTAAGAATCACTTTATCTACTGCTGAAATTGACAATAAATTAGAAAATAATTCCTCTTTTACAAAATACTATAAAATCAAGAAAAATGCAACTATCCACAATTTCATTCATTATGCCTATCGGTATTAAAAAATCTAGAATAAGGATACTAAAATAAGAGTAAACATTTATATCGAGAAAAGCTTTTTCACTTTATATTCCTAATTTAGGATTCCATTTGCAATCTAGAAGGACTTTAAAACGTTTTTATAGAATCACTATCATATCTTTAAAGCTTTATCGTTAAAAAATACTACATAAGTCAAACTCATCTAAGAAAGCCTATAGTTTAGAAACCATTAATTCATAAAAAGGTGTACGGTAAGTATGCCTTTTTATTCTATTCAGGAAGGAGAGTCCTTTATTTGCTACGCTACATGCTAATCCGCATCTTAAATTCTCTGTTAGTCCTGCTCGCCATCATCACGATTACATTTTTCCTAATGCATGCCATCCCCGGCGGGCCTTTTACTAGTGAAAAGAATATTCCTGCAGCTGTATTAAAAAATATTGAAGAGAGGTACCGCCTGCATGACCCATTATGGAAACAATACATCGACTATCTAGGCAATTTAATCCGCTTCGACTTAGGGCCTTCCTTCAAGTACGCAGGCCGTACGGTTAACGATCTCATTCGCGAAAGCTTTCCTGTATCCTTGCAGTTGGGCATGGTAAGCATTGCTTTATCTATTGTATTAGGAATTCCCGCTGGCGCCATAGCAGCCCTGCGCCAGAATAAGTGGCAGGATTATACGACCATGTTCTTTGCCACCTTGGGCGTTTCTGTACCTAGCTTTGTTCTTGCTACCCTGCTTATCTATATTTTTGCAATCAAGCTTTCCTTATTGCCTGCTGCCATGTGGGGCGGTATTACTTATATGATTTTACCAGCCTTAACTCTTGCAGGACAACCCACAGCTTTCATTGCCCGACTTACCCGTTCCAGCATGCTAGAGGTTCTTGCCCAAGACTATATTAAGACAGCCCGAGCAAAGGGGCTGTCTCCGTTCCTCATTCTTTATCGCCATGCACTGAAAAATGCTCTAATCCCAGTCATTACCTATATCGGACCAACAGCTGCCGGAATCCTGACGGGGAGTTTCATTATTGAAAATATCTTTGCGATTCCTGGGTTAGGACGGCATTTCGTTACCAGTATCTATAACCGGGACTATACCGTAATTCTCGGTGTGACCATTTTTTACAGTGTCTTGATTATTGGTTTAAATTTAATCGTGGATCTGATCTATCCGATGCTCAATCCCCGTATTAAACTAAACGGAAAACAGGGGGAATAACAGCAATGCATCTTAACAGTCGCTCATTTGAACCCATAGTGCAGAAGGATGCTGCCGAAATGAATGTCCGCCCTAGTATGACCTATCGGCAAGATGCCTGGCGTCGTTTGAAAAAGAATAAACTTGCCATGATCGGACTCTATGTCATATTGCTCATCCTTCTCATTGCCCTTGCAGGCCCCTGGCTGTCTTCCCTTTCTTACTCTGATCAAGATCTCATGGCAACCAACCAATCTCCCAGCGCTGAACACTGGTTCGGTACAGATAACCTGGGCCGGGATTTGTTTATTCGTGTTCTGTACGGTGCACGCATCTCTTTGTCCATTGGTATTGTCGCCAGCATACTGAATCTTACCATCGGTGTAATTTATGGAGGCATCGCCGGATTCTTTGGGGGACGTGTTGATAAGGTCATGATGAATATCGTTGACATCTTATATGGTATACCCGTCTTGCTGTATGTAATATTGCTAATGGTAGTCTTAGAGCCTGGCCTAATCAATATTTTTATCGCATTGGGCATTGCATACTGGCTGCGTATGGCACGGATTGTCCGTGGCCAGATTTTGAGTCTGAAAGAACAAGATTATGTACTTGCCGCAAGGACTCTTGGAGCAAGCAGCTGGCGAATTTTATTTCACCATCTGCTTCCTAACAGTATGGGTCCCATTATTATTACCATGACACTGGCGATTCCCGAGGCCATCTTTACCGAAGCCTTCTTAAGCTTTATTGGCTTAGGAGTTGCCGCACCTATGGCCAGCTGGGGAGTGCTGGCCTCTGAGGGAATTACTAGTTTGCGCTCCTATCCGTTTCAATTGTTTTTCCCAGCTATGGCAATCAGCATCACCATGCTGGCATTTAATTTTTTAGGGGATGGGCTGCGGGACGCCTTAGATCCCAGAGTACGGCGTTAGGAGGTATAGAATGAATAGCAACCCATTACTTTCAGTAGAAGAATTAACCGTGTGCTTTGATACCTATGCAGGTGAAGTAAAGGCCGTGGATGCCATCAGCTTCCAGGTTTACCCAGGAGAAGCTGTCGGCATCGTTGGCGAATCAGGCTGCGGTAAAAGTGTTACTGCCCATTCCATTATGCAGCTTATTCCTACACCTCCTGGCCGCTATGCCAAAGGAAAAATTTTGTTTAGAAACGATAATTTATTACAGAAATCTGAAGAAGAAATGTCAAAAATCAGGGGCAATGATATTAGTATTATTTTTCAAGATGCCATGACATCTTTAAATCCAGTCCTTACGATTGGAATGCAGATTGGAGAATCCCTGCAGCTGCATCAGCATATGAATAAACAGGATGCCTATGTACGGTCGATTGAAATGCTCCGTTTGGTCGGCATACCATCTCCTGAGGAGAGGATTAAAGAATATCCTCATCAATTCAGTGGCGGTATGCGTCAGCGAGTCATGATTGCCATGGCCCTCTCCTGTAATCCTAAACTTTTGATTGCCGACGAACCCACTACAGCCCTGGATGTTACCATACAGGCACAAATCTTAGATTTAATGAAAGATCTTCAGGGAAAACTAAATACCTCCATCATTTTAATTTCTCATGATCTTGGTGCCATTGCCAGTCTGTGCAGTCGTGTCATTGTAATGTATGCAGGTAAAGTTGCTGAAGCAGGTACGGCAATGGACATATTTCACCAGCCCCAGCATCCTTATACTTGG
Source organism: uncultured Pelosinus sp. (assembly GCA_946415545.1). GTDB lineage: Bacteria > Bacillota > Negativicutes > DSM-13327 > DSM-13327 > Pelosinus. Next base: position 20,391 of record CAMKSY010000027.1, read on the forward strand.
GGACTTTTACAATCCTTGCCTCGCATTGATATGATGCAGAAACAAAAACTCGCGATTATTCCAGGCCAGCCTCCTGATCTTCTGTCACCACCAACCGGATGCCCCTTTCATCCCCGCTGCCCTCATGCCATGTCTATCTGTCAGGAGCATTATCCTGAAACTACAGCACTAACTAAGGAGCATATAGTACACTGTTGGCTGCAGCATCCCAATGCACCTAAGGCAAAACGGGAGGTAACAGTCTAATGGAGCAGA